>JACOVF010000010.1 GCA_016177465.1 Gemmatimonadota bacterium | reverse complement strand
TTGATGGACAGATTGAGGATCTCGTAGAGGTTCTGGCGGCGGAACTTGCGCAGGTTCTCCCGCACCCGGTCGAAGATGATGATCGTGTCGTTGAGCGAGTAGCCCACGACGGTCAGCACCGCGCCGACCACGACGAGACTCACCTCGAGGTCGAGGTAGCGGATGAAGGCAATGGTGGCCAGGATGTCATGCGCCGTGGCCAGCACCGCCGCAAGGCCGAAGCGCCACTCGAAGCGCATCGCGAGATAGATCAGCGTCACGATGAAGCTGAACAGGACGGCGAGGAACGCCTTGCCCTGCAGCTCCCGCCCGACCTTCGGCCCCACGGCCTCGGTGCGCACGATGGTGTACCGGTCGGCGCCGACTTCGGCGTCGAGCGCTCCGCTGACCGCGCGCGCCGTCTGTTGAGTTGCGGTCTCGTCGCTCGCTTGATCGGGCGCGAGCCGCGCCCGGATTACGAACTCGCTGTCCGCCCCGAAGGTCTGGATCTCGGCGCCCCGGAGGCCGCCGCGGTCGAGCGCCGCGCGCAGTGTCCCGATGTCCACCTGCCCTTGCGTCTGCACCTGCACCAGCGTGCCGCCCGTGAACTCGATGCTGTAATTGGGCCCCCGATTGAGCATCAGGAGGAAGCCGGGGACGATCACCAGCGCGGTGAGGCCGTAGGCCCACTTCCGCAAGCCGATGAAATCGTAGTTGGCGTTCGCGAAGAGGCGGATCATCAGATGCTCAGGGTGGTCATGGCCGGACGGCGCTGCAGCCAGACGAGGAAGAACGTGCGGGTGACGAACACCGCCGTGATCATCGACGCGCCGATGCCGATGATGAGCGTGATGGCGAAGCCCTGCACCGGGCCCGTCCCCACGAGGTAGAGGATGAACGCCGTCAGCGCCGTACTCACGTTGGAATCGATGATGGCACTCATCGCGTGTTTGAAGCCTTCGTCCACCGCAAGCCGGATCGACTTACCATGCTGCATCTCCTCGCGGATGCGCTCGAAGATCAGCACGTTCGCGTCCACGGCGATCCCGATCGACAGCGCGAAGCCCGCGAGCCCGGGCAGCGTGAGGGTGAACCCGAACCCGGACAGCCCGGCGAGCGTGAACAGCACGTAGAGCCCGAGGGCCGTCACCGCGAGCGCCCCCGCAAGCCGGTAGTAAAGCAGCATGGTGAGGATCACCAGCACGACGCCCACAATCCCCGCCCGGTAGCCGGCCTGCTTCGAGTCCGCACCCAGCGTCGAGCCGATGGTGCGCTCTTCGACGATCGTGAGCGGCGTCGGCAGCGCGCCCGCCCGAAGCACGAGGGCCAGGTCGTTGGCCTCCTCGAGGGGCTTGCCGCCCAGCTCGATCCGCCCCTCCGAGCCGATCTGGCTGCGGATGATCGGCGGCTGGCCCTGCACGCGGCCGTCCAGGATGATGGCCATGTAGTCGTTCACATGCCGCCCCGTCTCCTGCGCGAAGATGCGACCGCCGCGCCGCGACAGGGAGAAGCGCACCTCGGCCTGGTTCGTGGTCGGATCCCGACCCGCGGTGGCCTTGGTGAGGTGCTCGCCGGTGATGATCGGCCGGTCCTCCACCACATAGAGGGCGCGGTACGGTCGGGCGGCACGCGATTCGACCTGCGCGCCCCAGCGCAGCTCGATGCCGCGCGGCAGGGTGCGCCGCACTTCCGGCCGGACCAGCAGACTCTCCGCCCGCGCCACTTGTTCCTCCGGGACGAGGAACTCGCCCGGCAGCGACCCCTGGAACAGCAGCGCCGAGAGCGCGCCGGGCGCGTTCGCGTCAGGGGCCGAGTCGCTCTTGGCCTTGGACGTATCCGTGCCGAACAGCTGCGCCACCCCGCTCGCCGGCGACTCCCCCGAGCCCCGGATCCCCGCCTGGCGCAGCGTCTGGTCGATGGTCGGGAGCGCGTCGCGGAACAGGTTCCGCATGTCGGTGATCCGGAACTCGAGGAACGCGGTCCGCTGCACGATGCTCTTGGCGCGCCCCGGATCCTTCTCGCCGGCCAGCTCCACGATCAGGCGGCAGCGGCCGATGATCTGCACGACCGGCTCCGTCGTGCCGAACTGGTCGATCCGCGTGCGCACCACTTTTTCGGCGCGTTGGATCGCGTCGGCGCAATCGGGCACCGGCCCCTTCGACTCGTCCACCTCGAGGGCGAGGTGAATGCCCCCCTGGAGGTCGAGCCCGAAGTTGATGGGCACCCGCCGCACCGTGGTGTCCTTCATCCGCCCCGTGGCGGCGTCGGGCACGCGCTGGGTGACGTTGCGCGGGATCAGCGCCCAGATGCTGAGGGCGATCAGGATCCCGATCGTGATCATCCGCGAACGAATCGTGCTCATCGCATCCCTACCGGTTGAGGCTGACCTGCGCCGCCTGGCGGTCGCGCTCGAGCTGCGCCACCAGCGCCTCGCGGGACGGGAACGCCTGCACGTCGCGCAGGCGATCCACCCACTCCACGGTCACCGTCGCGCCGTATAGGTCCCCGGCGAAGTCGAACAGATGCACCTCCAGGGCCCGCCCCGCCTCCCCGAAGGTCGGCCGAGGCCCTTGATTCATCATCCCGCCCACCCTTCCCCCTTCCTCC
>JACOVF010000069.1 GCA_016177465.1 Gemmatimonadota bacterium | reverse complement strand
GTCGACCGGGGCGGCCGCCGGTTCGCGCTCGACGCCGACCCGCGTGGCGAGCTGGCGCCGCGCGACGTCCTGGCCCGGGCGGTCGCCGCGGCCGACGCGGCGGGCGGCGCTTGGCTGGACGCGCGCGAGGTCCCGGACTTCACGGCGCGGTTCCCCGGGATCACGCGGACGCTCGCCCGGTACGGGCTGGATCCCGGCGCCGACTTGCTCCCCGTCGCGCCGGCCCTCCACTACGCGATGGGGGGCATCCGCACCGATCTGGAGGGCCGGACCACGCGCGCCGGCCTGTGGGCGGTGGGCGAGGTCGCGTGCACGGGCGTCCACGGGGCCAACCGCCTGGCGTCGAACTCCCTGCTCGAGGCGCTGGTCTTCGCCGACCGGGTGGGACACGCGGTGGCGGCGGCCCTGCGCAGCGTGGCGCCGCCGCTGCTCGCGCTGTTCACGGCGCAGCCGGACACCGGCGCGGATGCCGCGACGGGTGCGCTCCTGGCGGAGATGCGGGCGATCATGACGCGGGACGTCGGAGTGGTGCGCAGCGAGGAGTCGCTGCTCCGCGCCAAGCGGGCCCTCGCGGACGTGGCCCGAACGGTGCCCCCCGATGCCTGGCGCACCAGGAACCAGATCCTGGTGGCGCGGCTCATCACCCAGGCCGCCCGCCGCCGCCGCGAGAGCCGCGGCGGCCACCGGCGGCTGGACTACCCGGCGAAGGCCCGCTACGCCGGCACGGCCCGATGAGCCTGCCCCTTCCCGTAATCGAGCCGACCGGCCTGAGCTCCGAGCAGGTGACCACGCTGCAGCAGGAGATCCGCGGCCTGGCGCGCGAGCGCCGCGCGGTGATCCTGGCCCACAACTACCAGCGGCCCGAGGTCCAGGACGTCGCCGACTTCGTGGGCGACTCGCTCGGCCTGTCGCGCCGCGCGGCCGCGACCGACGCCCGGGTGATCGTGTTTTGCGGCGTGCACTTCATGGCCGAAACCGCAAGGATCCTGGCGCCGGACAAGCGCGTGCTGCTGCCGGACCTGCGGGCGGGCTGCTCGCTGGCCGCCATGATCACCGGCCAGGACGTGCGCCGCTGGAAGTCGCAGTTCCCCGGCTACGTCGCCGTCGGCTACGTGAACACCACGGCGGAGGTCAAGGCGGAGCTCGACTACTGCTGCACCAGCGGCAACGTGCTCGCCGTGATCGACGCGATCCCCGAGGACCGGGGGATCCTGTTCTGCCCCGACTTCTTTCTCGGGTGTCACGTGCGCCGCATGCGCCCCAACCGCCGCATCGAGGTGTGGCTGGGCGAGTGCCACGTGCACGCGGGGATCAACCCCCGCACCCTCGAGGAAGCCCGCCGGGCCAACCCCGAGGCGGAGGTTCTGGTGCACCCCGAGTGCGGCTGCGCGGGCCAGCTCATCTACGCCATGGGCGAGGGCGACGTCAGCCCCGAAGGCGTGCACGTCGCCTCGACCGAGGGGATGATCCGGCTGGCCGCGGAGCGGCCGGCCGCCACGTTCATCGTGGCCACCGAGACCGGCATCCTGCACCGCATGAAGCAAGCGGCCCCGCACAAGCGCTTCGTGGCGGCCGACCCGGAGGCGGTCTGTGCCTTCATGAAGACCATCACCCTGCCCGCGGTGCGCGACGCGCTGGTGAAGGATCAATTCCCGATCACCGTCCCGCTCGACATCGCCCGGCGGGCGCGGGCCGCGCTCGACCGGATGGTCGCGCTTGGCTGACCGTTCGACCCCCGCCCCGCGCGCGGCGCTGGACGCCGGGCTCCCCGATGAGACGGCGGACGCGGATCGGGTGGCCAGGCTGGCGCTGGAAGAGGACGGGGCCGCCGACGTGACGTCCGAAGCCGCGGTTGCGTCCGGGGCGGCGGGCGCCGCGGCGATCGAGTTTCGCAGCAGCGGCGTCCTGGCCGGCACCGGCTACGCCGACGCCGTCGCGCGATGCTGCGGGCTCCCCCCCGTCCGCTGGCAGGCCCGGGACGGCGAGCGGGCGCCGGCCGGCGCCGTCGTCGGCACACTCGAAGGCGCGCTGGCGGCCATCCTCCGCGCGGAGCGACCGCTCCTCAACCTCCTACAGCGCGCATGCGGCATCGCCACGGCCACGCGCGCGTTCGTGGACGCGGTCGCCGGCACGCCGTGCCGCATCCTTCACACCCGCAAGACCGCGCCTGGGCTGCGGGGGCTGGATATCCGCGCCGTGCTGGCGGGCGGGGGAAGTCTCAATCGCACTAGCCTCGCCCGCGTGGTGATGGTCAAGGACGCCCACTGGCGCGCGCTGGCGCGGCAGGGGGGGGGGACGAGTCTCGCGGCGGTGCTCGACGCCGCCCGGGCGCGCGGTGTCACGACGTGTGTCGTGGAGGTCGAATCGCTGGAGCAGGTTGAGGCGGCGTGCGCGGCGCGGGCCGAACGGATCCTCGTGGACAACCAGTCTCCCGAAACCGTGCGGCGCTGGGCGGAAGCCGCCCGGCGGCTCGCCCCCCGGGGGGGGATCGAGATCGAGGCGAGCGGCGGGATCACCCTCGCCACCGTCCGGGCCTACGCCGATGCGGGCGCGGACTTCGTGTCCGTCGGCGCGCTGACGCACAGCGTGCAAGCGGCGGACCTGGCGCTGGAGCTGGACGTCACGCGGTCGCCCTCCGCCACAGGATGAAGACCGGCACGCCCGAGAGAATGACGCCCACGTCGATCAGGAACGCCGCGGGCCTCGAGACGAGATAGTTGCCCAGCAGGAACAGCGAACCCGTTAGAAACAGCAGCGGTACCACCGGATAGCCCCAGGTCCGGTAGGGGCGCTCCAGCTCCGGCCGCGTCCGCCGCAGGATGAAGACCCCGGTCACCGCCAGCGCGTAGAACGGCCAGATCCCGATCACGAACTGGTCGGCGAGCTCGCCGAAGGTCCGGATCAACACGAAGATCACGCCGAACCCGGCCGCCAGGAGGACTGCCGCCGTGGGCGCCCCGGTGCGGGGGTCCACGCGGGCGATGATACGCGGGAACAACCGGTCTTCCGCCATGGCGAAAAAGATGCGCGGCGCGGTCATCATCGTCCCGTTGAGCGTGCCGAAGGTGCTGATGGAGATGGCGGCGGAGACCAGCACCACGCCGATCGGCCCCACCAGGAGCCGGGCCGCGTCGGCGGCTACCAGGTCCGCCCCTTTCATCTGCGCGATCGGGATCAGGTACAAATAGACCAGGTTGGCCGAGAGGTACAGCACGACCACGGTCGCCGTGCCGAGCAGCAGCGCGCGCGGGAGCGTGCGCTGCGGGTCGCGCACCTCGCCGCCCACGAACGACAGGTCCGCCCAGCCATCGTAGGCCCAGAGGATCGAGACCATCGCCAGCAGGAACGGCGACAGCCCTACCGCCGACCGCTGGGCCAGCACGCCGGCCTCGGGGCTCCCGGAGCGGCCGAGCGTGAACCCCAGCAGCACCAGGGCCGCGAGCGCGCCCACCTTGAAGGCGGTGCTCACGTTCTGCAGCACCGCGCCCCGGTGGATGCCGAAGTAGTTCACGGCCGCGACGACCGTGATGAACGTCGCGCCGAGCAGCTGCTCCGCCCGAACCGGCAGCCCGGCGACGGGCGCCAGGGGATCGAGTCCCACCGTGCGCAGGCTGTACGCCGCCGCGGTGATGGAAATGGCGCCGTAGGCCCCGGGACGGATGATCAGGAGCTCCGCCCACCCGAACAGGAAGGCGACGATCGGCCCGAACGCCTCGCGCAGGAACACATAGATCCCACCGCTGCGCGGGAAGGCCGCCGCCAGCTCGGAGTAGGTGAGGGCGCCGCACACCGCCACGGCGCCGCCCAGCACCCAGGCGAGGAAGAACAGCGGCACGTCGTCGACGCGCTGGGCGACCGCGGCGGGCACGCGGAAGATGCCGCTGCCGATCGTCGAGCCCACGAGCACGGCCACCGCGCTCCAGAGCCCGAGCCGGCGCGTCAGCCGCTCGCCCCAGCGGTCGGTGGTGGTTTCTAGTTGAGGTGCGGACATGGGGTGCGTGAATATACATTTCACGCCCCATGACGCGTCGTTTCGCTCGGCTGGCCTGGACCGCAGCCGCCTGTACCTACGTCCTCATCGTCCTCGGCGGGATCGTCCGCATCACCGGCTCCGGCATGGGGTGCGGCGACCACTGGCCGGTCTGCAACGGTCGGCTCATCCCCCGGCTCGACGACGTCAAGACGGTGATCGAGTGGACCCACCGGCTTGTCGCCGCGATCGTGTCGATTCTGGTCGCCGCGGTAGCGGGGTATGCGTGGTGGCTACGAAGAAAAGGCGTGGGGAGTGGGGAGTGGGACGCTCCCGGCAAGGCAAGTTACGTCGCGCTCGGTCTCCTGGTGGTCCAGGTCCTCCTCGGCGCCGTCACCGTGAAGCTCGAGTTGCCCCCCTGGACGGTAATCCTGCACCTCGGGACGGCGATGCTGTTGCTTGCGACGCTGCTCGCGGCGGCACTGGGAACCTTCACCCCGCCCTCACGGGCGGGGCTTCTCGGCCTGCCCTCACGGGCGGGGCTTCTCGGCCTTGGGCTCGGCTTTGCGACGGTACTCCTCGGCGCCCTGGTGGCGAACATGGGCGCCGCCACCGCGTGCCTGGGCTTTCCGCTCTGCAACGGCCAGGTCCTTCCCGACGGGAACTACCTCCAGCACCTGCACTGGGCGCACCGTTTGCTCGGCTATGCGCTGGCAGGCTACGTCGCCGTGTGGGCGTACCGCACGAGGACGCGGGCCTCTGTGCTCGTCCTCGGGCTGGTGCTGGCGCAGGTGGGCATCGCCGCCGCGATGGTGTTGCTCGGGCTCCCGCCGCCGTGGCAGGCCGCGCACGTCGCGGTCGGCACGGCAGTGTGGGCGGCGCTCGTGCTCGCCCCGGTGAAAACGGCCATCCTGAAAGCCCGGCCGCTCAGCTCACGGTCACATTGACCGTCGCCGTGAGCCCACCGCCCTGCACGTTCACGCAGCTCGTCCCTGCAGACACGCCCGTCACAATAGCCCTCGCCGACGTGCGCGGCACCGGGTCATAGGTGGCATCCGCCCCGGCCGTCACTTTCGTATCGCAGGCCGAGAACGTGATCGCCGTCTCCAGCGGGGTACTGCGGCCGTCCACGACCTGGGCGGTGAAGGTGACCGACGTCCCCACGCTCACCGTCAGGTCCGTGAAGCTGGTGACGATAGCCGTGGGCGAGCCATCGAGGTCGGACAGCGGGTCCGACTTGCATCCCGGCGCCAGGAGGCTCACCACGGCCACGACGCCAAGCCAGCCCGAAACACGTCGATTCATGCGTCCCTCGCTTGATGGTTTCGAGAAGATGGGTTAGAACCGTTCCACGTCCTGCACCGCCTCGCGCCCCAACAGCTCCCGCCAGTTGGCCCGACTCGGCTCGCGCCGGTCGTCGGTCCAGATCAGGGCGTAATTGCCGAACCCCGTCTGGTCGAAGAACACATACTTCAGCGGACGCGTCCGCGTGTACTTCCAAACCTCGTAGGGCCCGGTGTTCCCCGCCTGCGGCCGGCTCAGCACGTCGACCGGCGGGCCGTACTTGATATAGATCCGGCCGCGGTCGGTGCGCCAGCCGGGCACCCGAGCCGCCCCACCTTCGCCGTAGCGCCGTTCCGCCTCGGCGATCCGCCCGTAGAAGTCTTCCTGCCGCTCGTTGCGTGGCGTCCCCGGCGTGGGGTCGCGCTTCGCCCAAAACTGCCGCAGGAAGCCCCGTTTGCCTTCCAGGGTGAGCGAGGGATAGATCCCCTGCTCATCCGACGTCATCTCGTAGATCAGCGGCGCATACAGCGTATCCAGCTGCGCCTCGGCCATCGCGGCGAAGCGATCCTGGGGCTCCGCCGGCGCCACGGCCGCCATGGCCGCTTCCGTTTCGAACCCCGCCATGCCGAACCGGGCGAGGCGGACCCGCTCGGAATCCCGCGCGGCCACCGCAACTTCGAGCCGGTACTCGCCCTGCGGCAGACCCGCCAGGTCGATCATGCCCCGCGTCGCGCCGCCCCCAGCCCCGATCGGCACCGCCTGCGGGGCGGCGGCGATCACCTGCGATCCGTCGGGCCGGCGCACTCGCACAGTCACCGTCGCCGTCTCCGGGTCTTGGGCGTAGAGCTCCAGGTAGTAGCCGAGCCGCGCCTGCTGCGGCGTCAGCACCGGCCGGCCCGAGGCCTGGAGGACGAGGTCGCCCTTGCGGATTTCCCCGGTTCGCAGCGCCGTGTCGGCGGGCGCTGCGACCTGGCGCATGGCGGTGGCCAGCAGCAGGTCCGAGGCCCCCGGCGCGGCGTCGTATGTCCCCACCGACACCGCCTGCCGCGTCACCCGCCCGGTCGCCGAATCGGTCACGGCGACCTGGATGGTGTAGCGGCCAGGGCGAGCGGCGAAAGCGAAGTGCTCCACCGCCGATGCGCCCCGCACGTTCAACGTGGCGACCGGCACCGTCTGGGCCCAGGACTGGGTCAGGAGCTCCAGGTCGGCGCTGTCGCGCACCGACACCGTCACCCGGTACGCCGCCACGCCGCGCGGGCCCCGGCTGAGCGGGTCGAGCAGCGCGAACGGCACCCGGAAAAACCCGTCACACAGCGTTTGCGAGCTGGCGGCCCGGTAGAACCGGACCGTGTGCAGCTCGAGCGCGGGGTCGTCTTGTGACGGCGGGGCCGCACTCACGGTGAGACCCGTGAGTGCGGCCGCCGCCAGCAACGCCTTCATCGTCCTGCGGTCGCGCCCCCGATCACCAACCCACCGAGAAGCTGACGAAGTTGGTGCCCTCGAGCGGACCGAGGTTGCGGTACGCGTAGTCGAATCCGAAGTGGAGGTTGCCGCGGGTGTAGCCGACCCCGCCGCCCACCGCCACACCGTCGGACGTGAAGCTACTGCTCGAGATCGACGTGCTGAGGGTGCCCAAGCTGATATCGTCGATGTTGTTGTCGGGGTTGATGCTATAGCTGCCCCGGGCGGCCACCGAGAACCCCGTGTTGCCGAGGTTCGAGGCAGCCCACTCGAGGCCGAGTCCGGCGCTCGGCTTCGTGTTGTTCGGCTGGTTGAACTCCGACAACACGGTCACCCGGTTGACGCCCTGGGTCCACACATCGAGCGCGGCGCTCACCCGGAACAGCACGGGGAGCGTCCACCCCGAAGTCCGCAGGCGGGACGGCTGGTCCTCCTGCGGGATCTGCGGCGTGCCGAGCGGCGGCTCGCGCTGGACGCCGACGTCGAGGCCGGCGCCGTCGTACCGCAGCACCGACCCCAGGTTCTGGAGGACGAACCCGGCGCGGATCGGCCGCTCTCCGATCATGGCGTGGAAGCTCGTGCCGAAGTCCACCGCGAAGGCGCTGGCGTTGGTCTCGCCCAGGCCGTCGTTGATGAACTTGGCCGTGATCCCCGCCGAGAAGCGATCGGAGAAGTTTTGCGAGTACGTGAACCCGACGAAGGTCTCGGACACGGAGTAGGTCCGGCCGTCGCCTTCAGGATCGTCGATGGTGTACACGGGCTGATCGCTGAACCCGAACGTGCCGAGGCTCACCCCGACCGAGCGGACCCCGCCCGGGAAGGGGAAGGCGATGCCCGCCCAGCTGTACCGGGTGTCCGACACGTAGCTGTACGACGAGAACATGGCGCCGGGGCGGGGCAGCTGCGCCAGCCCACCCGGGTTGTAGTACAGGGCCGTGACGTCGGTGGCCAGGGCGGCGTAGGCGCCGCCCAGGGCCGCGCCGCGGGCGCCGGCGCCGAGGAGCAGGAACTCCCCGGACGCGCCGCCGTAGGCGGTATTGTCGACGCTGCCAGCGACCTGCGCGGATGCCGGAACGGCGACCACCATCGCGAGCGCGATCGCGCTGAGCCGGCGAGAGAGCAACTTGGTCATGGCGATCTCCTCAGGGCGCGAAGGTGACGATGGTGAACCGGCCGACCTTGGTTTGCCCGTCCGGAGTCTCGACGTGATAGAAATACACGCCGGAGGCCACGAACTGGTTGTTGCGGTTGCGGAGGTTCCAGGTCAATTCACCACCGCCGGTCGGATCGTCCTGGGTGAGCACGTTCACCAACACGCCGCTCACCGAATAGATGCGGATGATGGCCCGCATGGGCAGGTTCACGAACTTCAGCACCTTGGTGTTCTGTGTGAACTCCAGCGCGTTGGTGACGTAATACGGGTCCGGGACAGTGTGCACCCGGGCCAACAGGGACGCGTTCGCCACGCCGGGGCTGAAGTTCGAGCCCTGGAACGTGAACTGCGCCCGCAGCCCCGGCACCGCGGGCGGCCGGATGCAAGAGACGCCGATGGTGAACCCGCAGCGGAAGGTCCAGCTCGTGAAGGCGGTGTTCGCCCGGAAGTTGCCGGAATAGAACCGGGCGTGCCACACGGTGCCCGACGTGGGCAGGCTGGCCATGCGCATCAGGAAGAAGCTGCCGTTGAGGTAGAAGATGAAGCCGTTTCCGTTGGTCGTCAGCGTCGCGGTGTTCGCGTAGCTGGACGACTGGAACGCGACCGGGCTCAGCCGCGCTTGGTTCTGGAGCACCGCTGGATTGGCCGTCCCGCCGCACAGACTGACGAACGTCGGCACCGGATCGACGCACGCGACGTCGCTCCAGGTGAGCAGCCCGTTGTTCCCGTCCCGTGTGCTGGCCGCAGGCGTGCTCGCGAACGACTGGTCGTTCAAGATCCCCCACGACGCCCGGATCTTCGTCTTGAACGGCACGACCACGTTGTGCGTCACGTCGATCACGGAGTCAATCGCCCCGTTGGCCCCCCAATGGACGTTGAAGTCGGCGGCGCGGGTCACGGTGGCTGTGACCGCCTCGATGTCACGCATCGGGAAGTTCGGCACGGAGAGGTACGAGGACAGGGAGAAGATGTCCACGCCCGTGATCTGCCCGGCGGTCTGGGCCAGGTTCGGCACCGGCACGGTATTCCCGCAACCGCCGGCAGCCGGGTTGCACACCCCCCGGTTCGGCCGCGAGAGGGTCTCGTTCGCCGTTGTGGCCCACCACCGCGGGCCGTTCTCTGCCGACCGAGACGGGTCGCCATTGGCCTCGCCCCGGCCCCACGACTGCAGCCGCCACGTTCCGGCCGAGGCCACGCTGACGGAAGTCGCCATGGCATAGCTCGCGTCCCCGCCGAACGGCGCCGCCTTGGTCGGGTCCAACGCCGCCGCCGGGGCAAATGTCAGGACCGAGGCATCGCTACTAAATCCGTGGACGGTCAGCGGGAGCGTGATATTTGCCGTGCCCGTCGGGCCGGCCACCGAGATGTAGTAGAGCGCCGGGGCGTACGGACCCTGGTTGTCGCCCTCATTGGCGTGCCCCGCCACGACCGAGTCGATCGTGATCGTCACCGTGCCGCCGGTGACCATCGCCGGTGTGAACGCCGGCAAACTCGCCGCGAACCCGTCGGTGGGCGGCATCGGCCCGGAGAACGTCAGGTTCGTCGCGCTGACCGTGGGCAGCGGGGCGGACGGATCGAGCGTGTCGCCCGCCCGGTCCAGCAAAACCGGCGACGTGAGCGCCGCGCCGGCCTCCTGGCCCGAGCCGCGCCGCGGGACGATCGCCTTGGTGATCCGCGGCGACTCGAGCGAGGTGGGCCCGGACACGACCGAGTTCACGTCGAACGCGGTGACCGCGTAGTGGTACGTGAACGAATTGCGGACGCCGCGGTCAATGTAGCCGAACGGCGTGCCGCCGCTCGTCGGCTCCGGGAAGCCCGAGCCGCCGCCGATGATGGCGGTGTCGGCCTTGAGGATGAACACGTTGCCGTCCGCGAGCTCCACCCGGCCGCCCGGCGGGATCTGAATGACCTTCCCGATCAGCGGGTGCAGCTCGCTCGCGGTGAAGGGCGGCGCCACGTCGAACGTGACCGGGCAGTCGTTCTGCAGGCCCAGCTCCGGCGCGCACTGGCTCAGGCCGTCGCCGTCGTGGTCGCCCGAGTAATCGAACGCGCCGGTATAATCGATCAGGGCTGTGCCGTCGTAGTCGAACTGCGCGACCAGGTCCAGCTGGCCGGCGGTGCGGCCGCGGTAGATGCGATACCCCTCGACGTCGAACTGGCGGAAGTTCGGGTCGTACAGGGCCGAGGCGGCGTTCGAGGCCACCGCGAAGTACGGATCGCCGGCCGCTTCGGACGCGCTCTGCTGCCACACGACCGTCACCTGGTTGTCGCCCGGCACGAGGAAGAACTGGGGCGCCTCGGGCGCGAACGGCAGCAGGAACTTGTTGTCGAACACCGCCTGGGCCACGAGCGACTTGTTCAAGAGCGACCGCGGCGCGGTGACCACCTCGTCCTGCTCGATGATCCCGTTGCTGTTGGAGTCGCCCTGCGAGACCCACCCCATGACCCGCTCAATGGGACGCACCTTGCTGGGGTTGACGAAGATCGAGTCCCCCGTCGCGGGAATGCCCGGCGGGTTGTCCGCGCCGGGGCCGCCCGTGGGCAGCGCGAACACCGGCGCCGCCAAGGGCGCGGCGTGGACGTACGCCACCACGATGGTGCGCGCCTCACCGGGCGGCAGGGTGAACGGGCCGGAGGCCTGGAAGAACCGCGCGTCCGCCTGGAACTGAGCGAGGAAGCAGAGACGCAGCGTCCTGGCGATCGCCGGGTTGGTGCTCGAGTTGCAGGGGTTGTCGGTAGGACCGAGGAACCCCGAGAGGTAGCGGTACAGCTGTTTGACGCCCACCGGATCGGGGAACCCGGTCGGCTGGTTGACGAACGTGGAGAACATCGTGAGGCCGACCTGGACGCCCGGCGACGACTCCGGCGAGCGCAGGTATTTCACCCCGACGAACCCCGAGCCCGCGTAGAACGGCGCGCCGAAGATGTCGGGCGGGAACTGCCACCCCACCTCGGGGAGGAAGTCGCCCGCGTAGATCGTGCCGAGGTTGAAGGGGAGGACGGCGGTGCCGTAGTTGGTGCTGAAGACGGCTACGTCCGCGTCTATGGTAGATGCCGCGTACAGCGAGGTGAGGTCATAGCCGCCGTCGGGGATCTGGATGCCGAACTTCTGCTCGTTCAAGTCCTGAAACTTGTCGCCGATAGCGCCGATCTCCGCCTGGAGGGCGGGGTCGATCGTCGGGTTGTTGTACTTCCCTGACGACGCCCGGGCCGTCACGTTGTAGAACGTGAAGATGAAGTAGAGGATATCCTCGTTACCGCTCGGGAAGTTCCAGGCCAGGGAGCGCTGGTCCAGCGCGATCCCCATGGGGTGGGTGCGGCCGCTCAGGAAAGACGGATCCCCTTCCCATTCGCGTACCCACGAGTCGCCCTGGGAGATCGACTTCAGGCCGATCAGCACGGAGTTGTAGATCGCCGTGTCCCGCACGATGGCCCCGTTGGGCCAGCTCGCGAGATCCTGCGAGTTGAGGGAGTTATAGATGAGGGAGAGTCCGTCCCCCTGCTCCTGCGTCCCGCGGGTGTCGACGAAGTAGGCGCCGACCGTGTCCCCCGCCCAGGGGAACCCGGCGGTGGACGGGATCACGGCGGCGAGCTGGATACCCGATTGGAAGATGTACTGGTCCGGGGTGCCCTTGGGCCAGAAGCCGCCGCCCCCCACCGGGGAGCCGGCGAACGCGACGCAGATCTGGCCGGTATTGGCGAGACCGCAAACGACGCGGTTCACGTCCAGCAGGAGGCCCGCGGCGGCGAACAGGTTGAGGGCCCGCGGCCGCCCCGGCCGGTCGGGCAGCGGCCGGGCCGCCGCGGCATGTACGCCGATGGTGGCGGTCAGGAGCGCCAGCAGCAGGGTGCTCCGCGCCGCGCGACTAAACCACGTTGAACGCATAATCATCCCCTCGCGTGAAGAGGCTGACGGGCGGGCGGCGCCGGTCCCGCCGGGCGCCGCCCGCCACGTCCGTTAGAAGGTCAACTCCACACCGAGCCGAATGTGGCGCGGGGTGCCGTTGAACTGCTGGGGTCCGAAGAACGAGTTGTAGTACGTGTCCAGCGCCTTCGTCTGCTCGGCGAGCGTGTACACCCCGTCGCCGTCCCCGAAGCGGGCTTCCACCCGCCGCAGCGATTCGCAGTTGATCGGCTTGCCCCAGCCGGAGCAGCCGGACAGGTCGATGTCGGCGGCCGTGCCGGGCACGATGGCGTTCGCATCGCTCGCTTCGCTCACCATCCCCGCGAATTCGGAACTGAGCACCTGCTCCTTTAACTTGTCGTTCACCACGTCGCCGGTTTCCGCGTACGAGCCGGTGGTGTTCTTCCAGTTGAACAGATTCTGGATGTTGGCGTAGGCCGTGACGTCGACGCGCCCAACCCGGAATCCCTTGTTGATGGTCATGCTGATGTTCCTCGTCCAGGGCAGCACCGACGCGTTCAGCGGCTCGGCCGAGCGGCCGCCCAGGCCGAACCGCAGGAAGGGCACCGTCTGGCCGTCCCCCACGTTGACCAGCCGCGTGTAGGGCAGGCCGCTCACGGCGCGGAACGTGGCGACCACGGCCACGTCACGCCCGATCGTGCCCAGGGTGGTGCCCTTCCTCCAATCGCCCGGCAGCCTGAGCGCCATCGACCCGACCAGGTTGTGCGTGCGGTCGTTGTCGGTGCGCTGTGCCTGCTCCGGCGGCAGGGTCCGGTCGCCGGTGAGGCCGGAGACCTGGCGGGCGAAGGTGCTGAGGTACGTCGTCGGATCGGACCCCGTGCCCTTCGCCACCTGGAAGGTGTAGACCGCGGTCGCGCTCAGGTAATTCGCCGCGCGCCAGTCGAATCTCAGGTCCACGCCGCGGGAGTTCCCGAAGTCGAGGTTCGTGAGCACGTTGGCGTTGATCGTGTCCGTGGGATTCCGCGGATCGACGAAGGGCAGGATCCGGTAGGCGAGGTCGGAGACCTTGTCCTTGTTGTAGGCCGAGATGTCGAGCACGACATCCTGGCTGAACGCGTGCCGTACGCCGAACTCGAACAGGATCGACTTCCCGAAAGTCACGTCCTGCCCGAACTGGTCGTTCGTGTTCGTGTACGAGAAATCGTTGTTGATGCCCGAGGCCAGCGTGTTGAAGTCCGGGGTCTGCACCTGGTGGGCGTACGAGAGCCGGAAGCCGGTCTGCTCGGTCACCGGGAACGACACCCGCAGCCGCGGTGAGAGCGTTTTGTGGCCGACCGACAGTGTCCAGATCGCGGGATCGGCCAGCATCGAAGCGTACACCGCGTCGTCCGTGGCGGCCGCCTGATCCCAGTTGGGGTGCGT
>JACOVF010000072.1 GCA_016177465.1 Gemmatimonadota bacterium | reverse complement strand
TCGAACACGTGCCCTTTGGGGCACTTGTAATCGTAGGTCGGCATCGCGCAACAACTTAGCCACGCGATGGAGTTCGGTCAACCGAACCGCTAGAAACCGTCCGCCGCGGCGTACGCAGCGATGACCGCCTGCTCCCCTTCCCGCCCGGCACGGGAGTTCCCGTGCTCCATCCCCACGATGCCCGCGTAGCCCTTCCCGTGGATGTGCCGGAACACGTTTCGGTAGTTGACCTCGCCCGTGCCCGGCTCCTTTCGGCCGGGGTTGTCTCCGACCTGGAAGTAGGCGATCTCATCCCAGGCCGCGTCGATGTTCGGGATGAGGTTCCCTTCGGTAATCTGCTGGTGGTACAGGTCGAACAGGATTTTGCTGGCGGGACTCGCCACCGCCTTGCAGATCAGGTAGGCCTGCGGGATCCGGGTCAGAAACTGCCCCGGGTGATCGCGCAGGGTGTTGAGCGGCTCGAGCACCATCACCAGGCCATACGGCTCGAGCAGCCCCGCCGCGCGCTTCAGCGTCTCGACGACGTTGGCGGTCTGGTAACTCATCTCGAGACGGCGGTCGACGTGGCCCGGAACGACCGTCATCCACGCCGCCCGCACGCGCTTGGCGACGTCGATCGACTCGCGGACCTCCCGGAGAAACTCCTCGCGCTTGGCCGGATCGCCGCTCGCGAGGTTGGGCTCGCTCCAGCCGATCGTATGCGCGACGAACACCCCCATCGCCATAGCGTGGCGCGCGAGCGCCCCGGCGATCCGCTCCTGCTCCGCGACGGGACGCCCCTTCATGCCGTTGTCCTCCAACGCGGTGAACCCTTGGTCGGCCATGAAATCGATCTGCGCGACGGCGTCGTCGCCTGCATGGGCCCGGAACATCCCCAGATGGGGCGCGTAGCGCAGCTTGAACGCGCGCAACGCGGCAGGTCGGGCCGCGCGCGCCAACGCCCCCACCCCGGTGAGCATGGCCCCCGCCGCGATCCCCGCCCCCACGAAATCCCGACGCCGCATGGCTCAGCCCCCCGTCGAGTTCCAGGAACGCTTCAGCACGGTCTGCCCCGGTACCGCGACCGGCGCCACGGCCAGCGGCCCGAAGGAAAGTTCGGGCGGCACGAGCGCCTGGTCCGCGTTCAGCAAGTCGTCCCACGTGATCTCCTGCCCGGTGTAGGCCGCCTCCCGGCCCATGATCGCCGTCAACGTACTCTCGGCAACCTGCCGCCCCTCGTTCAGCGGCCGGCCGGCGCGGATGCTCGCGATCAAGTCGGCATGTTCTTGTACGTACGGATTCGGCTTGGGGGCCGGCGGCTCGAAGCGGAAGGGCCGCTCACCTTCGATGGCGGAGCGGGCATCCGAGGTCCCCCGCGTGCCGACGAAGTGCTCGCCGACCTTCGACGCCGTGGCGTCGATCTGGCGGCACATGCTCAGCACGTGTGCGCCGTTCGGGTACTCGTAGTCGATCGCGAAATGATCGTAGATATGCCCGTAGGCAGGATCGGTGCGCCACTGCCGGCCGCCGACGCCGACCGCGCGCACCGGATGGGCGCGGAGGACCCAGTTGGCGACGTCGAGGTTGTGGATGTGCTGCTCGACGATGTGATCGCCCGAGAGCCAGGTGAAGTAGAGCCAATTGCGGACCTGCCACTCGACGTCAGACCACTGCGGCTGGCGCGGATGCATCCACAGGCCGCCCTGGTTCCAGTAGACCTGGGCGGACACGACCTCCCCGATCGCGCCGTCGTGGATCTGCTGGACGATCGTCCGGTAGCCGGCGTCGTGCCGGCGCTGCGTGCCCGCAACGACGGCGAGGCCGTTCTGCGCTGCGACCTCCGAGGAGGCGATCACGGAGCGGACGCCCGCCGGGTCCACGGCGACCGGCTTCTCCATGAAGATGTGCTTCCCCGCTTGCACCGCGGCGGCGAGGTGCTGCGGCCGGAACGCCGGCGGCGACGCGAGCAGGACGAGGTCGACGCCGCTCTCGATCACGCGCCGGTAGGCATCGAAGCCCGTGAAGCCGTGCGCGTCGTCGACCGTGATCTTGGTCGTGAGGCTCGCATCCTCGGTCGCCATCCGGGCGAGGCTCTGGCGGCAGCTGGCGAGCTTGTCCTCGAACAGGTCGCCGAGCGCGACGAGCACGACCCCGTCAGCCGCCGTGAGACAGTCCTTGGCTGCGCCGGTACCGCGGCCCCCGCAGCCGATGAGCCCGACCCGGATCGGGTCGCTGCCCATGGCGACCGCCGGGGCGGGCGGCAGCGCCAGCGCGGCGGTGACGGCGGCGGCGGTCCGGACGAAGTCCCGCCGGGTGAGATGGTCCGAGGAGGAGGGTGTCGGGGTCATGGTGTGCTCGCTCGCGAGTGGGAAAACAGGCGAATATTCAGGGCTGGCGCACGATGCGGAAGCCCACGAACGGTGCATCGGAGAGCCACCAGTGGCTCTTCGGGAATTGGGGGTCGGTCTCGTTCCAGTCGGACATCTGTGCGGCGCGGGCGCGCGGGCCGACGCGGCCCGGCGGGTCCGCCCACGACCCGCCGCGCACCACCGGGCGCCCATCCGGGCCTGTGACCCACTCGGCCGCGTTGCCCAACAGGTCGTGGAGGCCCAGCGCGTCGGGACGCTTCGTCGCCACCGGGTGGGATTTACCGGCAGTGTTTCCGGCGTGCCATGACAGGCTGTCGAGCCGGTCCGGCGTCACCTCCTCCGGTCCGAGGCCCGCCTCCACCGCGCGCGTCCATTCGGCATCCGTCGGGAGGCGATAGGTCGTGCCGGTTTTGGCGGAGAGCCAGGCGCAGTAAGCCTCCGCCGCGGCGTACGTCATTCCGATCGCCGGATAGCCGCGGTGACCGAAGCCCCGGTCGGGCGCCCCGTAGGGGCGGCTCGGTCGCGCCGTCGCGTCCACGCCCGCCCCGCGCTCGGCGGCCGTGAGGTCGAAGCGGAGGGCGAACACATCGTACTCGTCCCACGTCACCTCGGTCCGGCCGATCCAAAACGGGCCCACCACAACGGTGCGGGGCCCGTCCGGGGTCTCTATCGCCACGCGGCCGCCGGGCACGGGCACCAGCTCGAAGCGCGCCAGGGTTCCCGGGATCGAATCGCGGTAGGGGGCGAGGCGTTCCGTCGCGGGCGCGACAGGATCGGCGCGCGTGCCCGCCGCGCAGGCGAGGAGCAGCGCCACGCCGGCCAGGGCCCGGGGCGCGCCGGCCCGGCACCGGCTCGCGTGCCGGCATGGGGCGGTCATATGTTCATGCTCATGCGTCCCGTTCGACTCCTCATCGGGGGAGTGGCGTGCGCGCTCGGGTTCGGCGCCGCCGAGGCGGCCGTGCAGCATATCCGTCACGAGTACGTCGAGCTCCACATGGGCGTCGCCGTGCGTCTCGTGCTCTACGTGTCGGAAGACGGCGCGGCGCGCGTGGCGGCGCGCGCGGTCTACGACCGCATCGCCGAGCTCGAGGATAAGATGAGCGACTATCGCCCTGAGAGCGAGGTGCGGCGGCTGCCGTCGTGCGGAGCGGCGCCGCTCGCCGCAAGCGCGGAGCTGTACACGGTACTCGCGCGCGCCCTCGACCTCGCGGCGCGGACGGATGGCGCGTTCGACCCCACCGTGGGACCGTACGTCGCCCTGTGGCGCGATGCTCGCCGGACGGGGCGGCTGCCTTCGCGGGACGCCCTCGATTCGGCGGCCGCCCGCGTCGGCTGGCGCAAGGTGCGGCTGAATCCCGCGACTCGCGCCGTGTGCCTGGAAGCGCCCGGCATGCGACTCGACCTGGGCGGCATCGCGAAGGGGTACATCCTCGACCAGGCGCTCGCCGAGCTGCGACGGCACGGGGTGACCCGCGCGCTCCTCGAGGCCGGCGGCGACATCCTGGTGGGCGATGCCCCACCCGGCGAGCCTGGCTGGCGGATCGCCGTCCCCGGGGCGGGCCCCGCCCTCGCGGCGCGGGCGGCGGCGCTCGCCAACGCGGCAGTTGCGACCTCAGGCGATACCGAGCAGTTCGTCGTGATCGACGGCGTGCGGTACTCCCACATCGTGGACCCGCGCACCGGGCTCGGGCTCACGAACCGCCTTCAGTCGGCGGTCGTGGCCCCCGACGGAATCACCGCCGACGGGCTCGCGACGGCGCTGACGGTCCTGGGGGAGGAGCGCGCGGCACCGCTGCTGCAAGCGTTCCCCGGGGTAGCCGCCGACATCCGCCGCCTCACCCTTCCAGCGACGCTATCGCCGCGGGGTCGGCTCTGAGTCCGCTCGGCGCGCCAGCCGCGACCACGAGCCAGAGGATACGCCGAAACGAGCAGCCCTCCCGTGCGGAACGGCCTGCTCGGGCCGGCGATTCGGCGCACGCGAGGGCATGCTGCCCCGGGTGCCTGCTGCCCGCCGGTGAAAAAGCCATACCATAATCTACGCGCGCTGCGGGCACCTGGCGCTCGTTAGACCGAAACACCCACCACCACCTTGGCCGTAGTGGCGACGTCACTCGCGCCGGGATATAATAGGTCGCGTTGCCCGTTTACTACCGTGCTTGAGTCTCGACACGGCACTACCCGGCACCACCGTCCCTTGGGGCCCGCCCCACTGCGAATCGGAACACGGAGTCACCACATGCGACAGCCGTCGTTCGGCACCGCGCTCTGCGCCGCGCTCGCCCTGCTGGTCACGTCCCCCCCTCCGTCCGCGCGGGCGGCCGGATCCACAGACGTTCTCGCGGACACGACCCAAAAAGGCCTCCCGCTTGACGCGTCGCGGTGGGCTCGGTTCACGACTAGCAAGGGGACCTGGATCTCCCTGGACGTGAGTCCCGACGGGCAGACGCTCGTCTTCGACCTGCTCGGTGATCTCTACACGCTGCCCATCACGGGCGGCAAGGCGACCCGACTGACCCACGGAATCTCCCATGACATGCAGCCGCGCTTCAGTCCGGACGGCAGGAAGATCGTGTTCGTCTCCGATCGAAGCGGAGACGATAACCTGTGGATCATCTCGGTAGACGGCCGCGATACGCTGCAGCTGACCACCGGCGTGGACGCGACCTATCTCTCCCCCGACTGGTCGTCCGACGGGCAGTACATCGTTGTCGCCAAGGGCATTCCCTTCTCGAACGAGAAGCTGTGGCTCTACCATGTGAAGGGCGGCCGCGGACTACCGCTGGTCGAAGGGTTCCCCGCACTGCGCATGATGGGCCCCGCTTTCGGTCCCGACCCGCGGTACCTCTGGTACGCGCAGCGGAACGGCGCCTGGCAGTACAACGCCGTGTTCCCCCAGTACCAGCTTGGCGTGTACGACCGCGAGACGGGCACGCGGACGACGATGACCGCGCGCTATGGATCGGCCATCCGGCCTGCGGTCTCGCCCGACGGCAAGTGGCTCGCCTACGGCTCGCGTCACGACGCCGAGACTGGCCTCCGGCTCCGCGAACTGGCCACGGGGGAAGAGCGCTGGCTCGCCTACCCGATCCAGCGCGACGAGCAGGAGTCCATCGCCAACATGGACGTCCTGCCCGGCTACTCCTGGACGCCCGACACCCGCGCGGTCGTCATCTCCTACGGCGGCGAGATCTGGCGCGTGCCGGTGGACGGCACGCCCGCGACGAAGATTCCGTTCACCGTGGACGCGGAGGTCGCGGTCGGCCCGGAGGTCCGGTTCGACTACCCGATCGAGGACACACCCACCTTCACCCTGAAACAGATCCGGGACGCGGTGCCCTCGCCCGACGGCCGGCGGATCGCGTTCACCGCGCTGGACCGCCTGTACGTGATGGATCTCCCGAACGGCGCGCCGCGGCGGCTCACCGACCAGGACATGGGCGAGTACCACCCCGCCTGGTCGCCCGACGGCCAGGCGATCGCGTACGTCACCTGGGACGACCAGGGGGGACACATCATGAAGCTACGGGCCACGGGCGGGGCGCCCACCCGGCTCACCCGCGTCGCCGCGTACTACCAACGCACCGTGTGGTCGCCCGACGGGAGGCGGATCGTCGCCATGCGCGCGGCCGCGCGCGACCTCAAGGAGGCGGTGGATCCGTTCGTCTTCAACGGGCTCGGCGCGGAGTTCGTCTGGGTCCCGGCCGAGGGCGGAGATGTCACGGTGATCGGCCCCACCGGAGGTCGCTTCGCACCTCACTTCACCAGCGACCCGGAGCGGCTCTACAGCTACGGCTTCGTGCCCAGCGAGACGCCGCCCCCGCCGGGGGCGCCGTTCGGGATCCCGACCTTTGCGCTGGTCTCCACGCGCCTCGACGGCACCGACTTGAAGCAGCACCTGCGAGTCACCTGGCGGCTTCCCTTGAACCCCGGCGGCTTCGAGTTCTCCCGGACCTCGGACCTCCCCATGCCGCGAGACTTCGACCGCGAGCCCGCCATCCCGCAGATCCCGGCCGACGTCGTGATCATGGCCCCGAAGGGGGACCTCGCGCTGGCGCAGGTGAACAACGACTTCTACGTGGTCACCGTGCCCAAGACCGGCGCGACGCCGCCGACGGTGATGGTCACCAAGCCCGACAGCGCGCCCGTCCCTGTCCGGAAGCTCACCGACATCGGCGGTGAGTTCCCGGCCTGGGGCGCGGACGGCCGCACGGTCCATTGGTCCATCGGCAACGCGTTCGTCACCTACCGGCTCGACCGCGCCGAGGCCGTGGATGACAGCCTCCGGGCCGCGCGGGCCGACTCGGCCACCCGCGCGCGGCTCGCCTACCGGCCGGAGGAGCGGCGCATCCAGGTGAGCGCTTCGCGGGACGTCCCGCAGGGGGCGGTGGTACTGCGCGGCGCACGGGTCATCACCATGCGGGACCGCGAGATCGTCGAGAACGCGGACGTCGTGGTACAGAACAACCGGATCACGAGCGTGGGCCCGCACGGGTCGGCGCCGGCCGGGGCGCGGGTGATCGACGTGAGCGGCAAGACCATCATCCCGGGCTTCGTGGACACCCATTCCCACATGTGGAACCTGTGGGGGTTGCACTGGACCCGCCCCTGGATTTATCTCGCCAACCTGGCCTACGGCGTCACGACGACGCGCGATCCCCAGACCGCCACCACCGACGTGCTCGCTTACGCCGACCGCGTCGAGGCCGGGGCGATCCCGGGTCCACGGGTCTACTCCACCGGCCCCGGCGTGTTCTGGTTCGAGGGGATCCGCGACCTGGACCACGCGCGGAACGTGCTCCGCCGCTACAGCGACTACTACGACACCAAGACGTTCAAGATGTACGTGGCGGGCAACCGCCGGCAGCGACAGTGGCTGATCATGGCGGCCCGCGAGCTCAAGCTCATGCCCACGACCGAGGGCGCCCTCGACTACCGGCTCAACATGACCCATGCCATGGACGGCTACCCCGGCATCGAGCACACGATGCCGATCATCCCGGCCTACAACGACGTGATCGAGCTCTTCAAGACGTCGCAGACCACGAACACTCCGACCCTGCTCGTCTCCTACGGCGGGCCGTGGGCCGAGAACTGGTACTACACCCACGAGAACGTGGTGGGGGACGCGAAGCTCAACCACTTCACTCCCGAGGGCGAGCTTGATCCGAAGGCGCGGCGCCGGAATCCGGGCCCCGGACCCGGTGGCTGGTTCCGCGAGGATGAATACGCCTTCCCGAAGCACGCCGGCTGGCTGCGGGCGCTGGTGGAGGGAGGCGGCCGGGCGGGCGTCGGGAGCCACGGGCAGCTGCAGGGGTTGGGCTATCACTGGGAGCTGTGGGCGATCCAGAGCGGCGGCATGACTCCGCACGACGCGTTGCGGGTCGCCACCATCTCCGGAGCGGAAGCGATCGGGCTCGGCAAAGACCTGGGGTCGATCGAGCCCGGGAAGCTCGCCGACCTGATCGTGCTCGACGCGAACCCGCTCGACAACATCCGCAACACCAACACGATCCGGTACGTGATGAAGAACGGCCGGCTCTACGCGGGCGACACCCTGAACGAGATCTGGCCCCGCGAGCGCCCGGCCCCCGACGAACCGTGGCGCCACACCGCGCCCAACGTTCAGAACGGCATCCGGTGAGGCACGCCATGACCACTCCATCCATTTGCTCGATTCGCCGCGCCGCGGTGGCGGTGGCGCTTTTCGGTCTCACCACCACGCCGGCACTCCCGGCGCAGGGGCCGGGCGGTCCCGGCGGTCCGGGTGGCCAGCAACAGAAGCCGCTGCCGCTCGAGCCGAGCCGCAACGCCGAGTTCACCGCCACCCGGGGCACCTGGCTCTCGCTCGACGTGAGCCCCGACGGGAAGACCATCGTCTTCGATCTGCTGGGCGATCTCTACACCGTCCCGATCGCGGGCGGGACGGCCACCCGGCTCACCAGCGGCCTGGCCTACGACGCCCAGCCGCGCCTCAGCCCCGATGGGAAGAAGATCGTCTTCGTATCTGACCGGAGCGGCGGAGACAACGTCTGGACGATGTCGCTCGATCTCAAGGACACGACGCAGATCACCCAGGGCAATACCAGTCTCTACGTCTCACCCGAATGGACCCCGGACGGGAGCTACATCGTGGTGAGCCGCAGCGGCGGCCTGGGAGGCGCGGCCAAGCTCACGATGTATCACGCCGACGGGAAAGGGCCGCTGCCCGTGATCCGCGGGCCGCAGCCGTTCAAGACCCTGGGCGCGGCGTTCTCTCCGGACGGCCGGTACATCTGGTTCGCCGGGCGCAACGGTGACTGGTCGTACAACGCGCTCTTCCCGCAGTACCAGCTGTTCGTCTACGACCGCGAGCGCGGCACGTCGATCCTGATGACCACCCGCTACGGGTCGGGATTCCGGCCCGCCGTGTCCCCCGACGGGAAATGGCTCGTGTACGGCACCCGGCACCACAGCGAGACCGGCCTCCGGCTCCGCAACCTCGAGAACGGCGAGGAGGACTGGCTCGCGCACCCGGTCCAGCGGGACGAGATGGAGTCGCGCGCGCCGCTCGACGTGCTGCCGGGCTACGCGTTCACGCCCGACAGCCGGGCGGTCGTCGTCTCCTATGGCGGCGAGATCTGGCGCGTGCCGCTCGACCGGAGCGCCGCGACGAAGATCCCCTTCCAAGCCGAAGTGAAGCTCGACATCGGGCCCGAGGTCAGGTTCGCCTACCACGTGGATACGGCGGCGCTGGTGACTGCGCGCCAAATCCGGAACCCCGCCGTCTCCCCCGACGGCAAGCGTGTCGTCTTCACCGCATTCGACCGGTTGTGGGTGAAGGAGTTGCCCGACGGGCCGGCGCGCCGGGTCACCACAGCCGAGGTAGGCGAGTTCCACCCCGCCTGGTCGCCCGACGGGCAGTGGGTGGCGTTCGTGGCGTGGGACGACCGCGCCGGGGGCCACATCTGGAAGGCTCCGGTGGGCGGGCGCGGCCACGCCGTGCAGCTCACGCGCACGGCGGCCCTCTACTACAACCTCGCCTGGTCCCCCGACGGCAATCGGATCGTTGCGACGCGGGGCGCGGCGCGCGACCTCAAGGAGGCGGCGGGCATCTTCTTCGGTCCGCTCGGCGCGGAGTTCGTGTGGGTGCCGGCGGCGGGCAGGGAGGTGACCCTCATCTCGCCGACGGGCTCGCGCGACGTGGCCCAGTTCCGGACCGACGAGCCGGACCGGATCTACGCTTACAGCCCGGTCGAGGGCCTGGTGTCGTTCCGCTGGGACGGCACCGACATCCGGCGCCATCTCCAGGTGACCGGCCCGCCGCCGCCGACCGTCGGCGATCCGCACCCGGAGGAGGCGGAGGTGCTCCCGCGACGGGTCTTCCCGGTGGCCGCCGATGCTTCGCGGGTCGGCGCGGCCGAGCCGCCGGGTCAGCCGCCACCGGCGGGCCTGATCCTCGTCGCGCCCAAAGGAGACCAGGCCGTGGCTCAGGTCGGGATGCAGCTCTATTCGGTGACCATTCCGAGGGTCGGCGGGCCGCCGCCCTCCGTCTCAGTCGCGAGCCCGGAAACCGCCCCCGTGCCGGTGCGGAAGCTCACTGATGTCGGCGGGGAGTTCCCCTCGTGGAGCGCGGACGGGCGCACGGTGTACTGGGCGATCGGCAACGCCTTCGTGAGTTACGATCTCGACCGCGCCAAGTTCCTGGACGACAGCACGAAAGCCGCGACGCGCGCCCGGGCCGACAGCGCCGCCAGGGCCAAAGCGGTGGTCGACAGTCTGAAGCGCGTGCGGTCCATGGTCGACAGCCTGACCCGGGCGAAGGCGACCGTGCCCGACTCACTCAGGGCGAGGCTGAACGCGCTCCGGGCGGACTCCGTCAGGCTCCGGGCGGATTCACTGCTGGCGCGTGCGGACTCGTTGAAGGCCCGGGCCGACTCCCTCAAGGCCAAGGCGGATTCCATTCGGGCCGGGCTGGACACGGCCAAGGCGAAGGCCGACACGACGAAGGGGTACAAGCCCAACGAGCGGCGGATCGAGGTCACGCTCCCGCGCGACGTCCCGCGCGGCGTGGTGGTGCTCCGCGGCGGTCGGGCCGTCACGATGAAGGGCACGGAGATCATCGAGGACGCCGACGTCGTCGTTCGCGACAATCGGATCGTGGCGATCGGCGCGCGCGGACAGGTGGAGATCCCGGCCGGGGCCCACGTGGTGGACGTCTCCGGCAAGACACTGCTCCCCGGATTCGTGGACACCCACTACCACACCATGTGGCTGATTCCGGAAATCCATCCCGGCCTGACCTGGCAGTACCTCACGACCCTGGCCTATGGGGTGACGACCACCCGGGATCCCCAGACCGGGAGCACCGACGTCCTGAGCTACCAGGACCGCGTGGAGACCGGGGGGATGGTGGGCCCACGCGTCTACTCGACGGGGCCGGGGGTGTTCATCAGGGAAAACATCCGGAACCTCGAGCACGCGAAGAGCGTCCTCAAGCGCTACAGCCAGTATTTCCACACCAACACGCTCAAGATGTATATGACGGGGAACCGGCAGCAGCGGCAGTGGATCATCCAGGCGGCGAAGGAGCTGCAGCTGATGCCGACGACCGAGGGCGGGCTCGACTTCAAGCTCGAGCTGACCCACGCGCTGGACGGCTATTCCGGGATCGAGCACGCGCTCCCGATCGCGCCGATTTTCGACGACGTCGTCGAGCTGTTCAAGGCGTCACAGACGACCAACACCCCGACGCTGCTCGTGTCTTACGGCGGCCCCTTCGGCGAGAACTACTTCTACGCCCGGGAGGAGGTGCACGACGACGCCAAGCTGCGGCGCTTCGTGCCGGAGGACAACCTCGACGCTCGCAGCCGGCGCCGCGGGCCGGGAGCGGGCGGCAGCCCGGGCCAGGCCGGGTGGTTCCTCGACGAGGAATACGTGTTCCCCCGGCACGCCCAGTTCGTGCGGCGACTGCTCGAGGGCGGGGCGCGGGCCGCCGTGGGGAGCCACGGCCAGCTCCAGGGCCTCGGCTATCACTGGGAGCTATGGGCGATGGCATCGGGCGGGCTCTCGAACCATGACGCGCTCCGGGCGGCGACGATCGTCGGCGCGGAGGCGATCGGCCTAGGCAGTGATCTGGGGTCGCTCGAGCCCGGGAAGCTCGCGGACCTCCTGGTGCTCGATCGGAACCCGCTCGACAGCCTGCGGCACACGACGAGCCTCCGTTACGTGATGAAGAACGGACGGCTCTACGAAGCGGAAACGCTGAACGAGGTCTGGCCAAGGCAGCAACCGATGCCGGCGTTGCCGTGGCGCGACCGAGCGCCGCGGGAGGTGAGAGCGGGCGTTCGCTGAGGTGGGCGGGGGCAAGTCGATCGCCTGCCCCCGACCGGTGCATGGTCAAGGCCCGGGGGCCCCCCACCTCCTACCCCCGGCACCAGCCACCCACGACTTCGGGCAGGTTGCCAGATCGTGCGACGCTCGCAGTCTCTACTGGGGCCGCATGAGGTTCGGCTTCCCATGCACTCCAGCAAAGACCACCAGCACCTTTGCAGGCGCCGTCCCCTTGTTCTTGCCGTTGTGCCAGGTGTTGACCACCTCGAGGAACGAATCCCCAGCTTTGTAGCTGTGAATCATGCCGCCATCCATCTCAACGTCGATCGCTCCCTCGAGCACGTAGACGAACGTCGGGTACGGATGCATGTGGCGGCCTGTTTCGCCCCCTGGGCCGATGTCCAGCAGCAGTGCGGTGACTTCGGCGCTGTCGGTCGTTGGGTAGGCGATGGGCGCGCCCCCAACCGTGGCGCCACTCTGTAGGATGGGCGTCGCCGCAAACTTTACTTGGGCCGCCGCAGGCGTCGCCATGAGAGCGGCGAGCGCGACGGCCAGAATGCCTGTCTGCTTCATGGAGCAGGCTCCGAACGTGAGGAACGGTTAGTGTGCGCCCCGCCTCGAGCGCTGTCAAGACAGTCGATGAGTTCGAAGAAGCGAGAGTAGTCGCTGGCGGTGGGGTGCCGTGACGCCCGCCGCCGACGTCACGTGTTACTGCGGTACAGGGCCACAGTCGCGAGCCGCGGCGTGTCGTACGCGAACTCAACGGTGACGCGAACGCGTGGTGTGGTCGCTTGCGGGATCCGGTCGAGCTTCTTGTACCCGATCGTCGTTCCCCACGACAGCGTGGTCCACCGCGCGCCCATCCACCCTTCCACGCGGTAGTTGGCGATGTGTTGCCCGTGCGCGATCGCTTCCTGAAGGCACACGATGTCGAAGGTGGCCGGCGCGGCGAGCTCGAGCTCGACCCACCCCGACTGCGCGCCTGTCGGTGCGCTCCAGAACGTTTCAGGGTCGCCGTCCACCACCTGTGCTGGAGCGAGGCGAGTGCCCCCCGACCCGCTGGCCCGCACGCGCGCGCCGCTGGCGTAGTTCGTGGCGAAGATGGTTCTGAGTCGCTCGCCGAATGCGGTGAGGTGCCTCGCATCCGTGTCGGGAAGGAGCCCCGCGTTCGTCGGAGGGACATTGAGCAGCAGCTTGCTGTTTCGTCCCACCGACGCGAAGTAGAGGTCCAGCAGATTCTCCACCGAACGGACGTTGTCGTCCTCCTCCGGGTGCCAGAACCATCCCGGGCGGATCGATACGTCGGCCTCCCCGGGGCGCCAGACGGTGCCTCTTGCGTCACCACGTAGGAGGGCATCCCGGACACCGGGGCCATCGAACCCGGCGTACGGCACCCGTTCGGGGTCCATCATCGACCAGGATGTCTCACCGGCGATTCCGCGCTCGTTGCCGATCCAACGGACATCGGGCCCGGCGTCGGAGAACATGACGGCTCCGGGTTGCAGCGAATGGACCGTGCGGTGGATCCGCGGCCAGTCGTACAGCTGGCGCTTCCCGTTCGGTCCTTCCCCATTCGCACCGTCGAACCACACCTCGGTGATGGGCCCGTACTGGGTGAGCAGTTCCGTGAGCTGGTCGATGTAGAAATCGTTGTACCGCGGCGAGTCGCCATAGGACGGCTCGTGCCGATCCCACGGAGACAGATACAGGCCGGCGCCCAGTCCCTCGGCCCGACAGGCGTCTACGAACTCACGGACGACGTCCCCTGCCCCCGTGCGCCAGGGGCTCGAGCGCACGGAATGGTTGGTGGATGCGGTTGGCCAGAGACAGAACCCGTCGTGATGCTTCGCCGTGAGGATCATTGCCCGGAAGCCGGCGGCCTTGGCGATCCGCGCCCACTGTCGCGCATCGAAGCGAGTGGGGTCGAACACCCGGGGGTCTTCTTTGCCATCCCCCCACTCACGGTTCATGAACGTGTTCACGCCGAAGTGAATGAACATCGCCAGCTCGTCGCGCTGCCACGCGAACTGTTGCCGGGTGGGGATGGGTCGGGTGTACGCACCCTGCGGCCCGGCATCGAAGCTCCGGTTCCGCCGGCGCACTCCGAGCTTGAGCGCGAGGGCCGAGCCGGCGGCGAGGAAGTCACGTCGCTTCATAATTCCACCCTCCTTGGCCGGCCGGCGGCAGCGTCAGCGCGTTCCCCGCTCGATGACGAGCGCGATCACCTGGTCGATCTCGTCCGTGGCGCGCGGCGGGAGCGTCAGCGTGACGCCATCGGGGGTGTCCGCGAACCACACGGTCCTTCCGCCGATCAGCACCCGCGCCGACCGCACGCGCCCCGGCAGGGCCGGCAGGGCGAGCTGCCGGTCGGTCAATTCGAGCACGTGGACGTAGACGGTGTCGCCTCGCTGGGTCGTGACACCCCAGGGGCGCGGCGGCACGGGCCCGCCACGCGTGCGGTAGATGCTCGCGCCGAAGCGGGCCATCCAGTTCCCCACTGCCTGCAAGCGCTCCACGAACTCGGGTTGGATGGAGCCGTCCGGCATGGGGCCGATGTTCAGCAGGTAGTTCGCGTTTCGCCCCGCCGCGCCGACCAGCTCGCGCACGAGCTGGCTCACGCTCTTGTGGTTGCGGTCGTGCAGGCGGAAGCCCCAGCTGTCGTTAATGGTCTGGGAGGTCTCGAGCGGCAACGCGCCGATCGCGGTGGTGTTCCAGCCCGCGGTGTTGGCACCCGGAAGGTCCTTCTCGAAAGTCTGCACGTCCTCGCCGGGGAGCGGCGTCTGGTGATGGTTCGGAACGATGAGCGCACCGGGTTGCAGCCCGTGGATCATCCGGTAGGTGCGCTCGAGCCGCCACTCCGCGTCCGGCCGGTCCCACATCCCGTCGAACCACACCCCGCCGAGCGGTCCGTAGTTGCTGAATAGCTCGGTGAGCTGTGCGTCCATGAAGTCCAGGTAGCGCCCGAAGTCGCCGCGGTCGGCTCGTCCGGTGTAACGACCGGTCCGCCCCCGCGGCCAGTAGTCGGGGTGATGCCAGTCGAGCTGCGAGTAGTAGACGAACAGGCGAAGCCCTTCGCGCCGGCACGCCTCAGCCATCTCCCGCACGATGTCGCGCCGGAACGGCGTGCGGTCCATCACATCCCAGTCGGTGACGCGCGAATCGAAGAGCGCGAAGCCGTCGTGATGCTTGGTGATCAGGGTCACGTACCGCATCCCGGCCGCCTTCGCGAGGGCGACCCATGCGGTGGCGTCGAACCGCGTCGGGGTGAACGAGGACGCGATGCGCTCGTAGTCCGCCGCACGGATGCGGCGGTCCTCCATCACCCACTCGCCGTCCATCAGCAAGCTGGAGATGCCCCAGTGGATGAACATCCCGAACTTCGCGTCCTGGAACCAAGTGCGCGCCGCGAGGTTCTCGGGGGCCGGCCGCTCGTCCTGGGCCGTGGCGGGGGCGGCGAGCGCCGCTGTCACGAGCGAGGCGAGGCAGACGGCGTGCGCGGGGATCCGTCGTGTCATGGTCAACCTCCTGCGGCTGCTTCGTCAACGGGACTCGCGGTCTCAGCGCACCAAGCGTTTCAAGTAGAAGTGCATGGCATCAGGCGCAGGGACCACGCCGACGAGTTCCCAGCCTTCAGCCCCGAGGGCGTTGAGTGCAACCTCGTCGGGAGCCATCTGGGCGACGACATGTTTGTACTCCCAGACGGGCTGGACGTAGACAAGCAGGGGCTGGACCCGAACCTCGGGCAGGTGAGGTGGAATCGGCGGTAGGTACGGTGGGGTGAGCGTGTCGACCATCGAGGGGCCTCACAGCGAGGGGTGGTTGGTGTGCTAGTGGCGTCACACGTCACTTGGTAGGCGGTGGCGGTTCGGCGTTCCAGATATCGACCACAACCTTCCAGCGGCCGTCGGCCTGCTTCCGCCAAAGGTGGAAATCGCGAATTCGCTCGGTCGCTGGCTTCCCGTCAGGACCGGTTACGGTGATGTCCACGGTATTCAGCGTGTAGCCCATGTCGCCATTGGCCGCAACTTCCACGGCTACCGGGGTAAACCTGACCGCGAAAGCCGGATCCTTCAGGAACGCGCCCGCGAAGGCGCGGATGGCCTCGGTGCCTTGAGCAAGCGCCTCTGCGGGTGGGTACATGGTCGCGCTGGGCTCATAGAGCGCCACGAACGCCTCGAGGTTCTTACCAGATGCCGTTTGCGAGTATCCGCTGTCCGCGGTGCGCAGCGAGGCACGCGCTGCCTCGAGATCAACTGGTGGCGGCTGGCGGCCACAGGCCGCCGCGGCGATCCCGAGCACCAAGGCTGCGGGAGCAGTGAACGTGCGCATGGAATGTCTCCGGCGTATGTGGTGGGCGATGGCCAAGCTATGACTCCGTGAAGTCCGGCACAAGGCGAGTGAGCAGCAGGCCTCGCGCCGGCAAGGATGCTATGCCCGTTGAGACTCGGTGTTGCGTTCAAAGTTGATATCAGGCGGCGCGCTTGCTCCGCAACTTGCGCTCAAGTCGGTCGAGGGGGGAGAAGACGAGACACGCCAGTTCGCTGTGCGTTCCCCAAAGGGCCCCCGGGATTGCCATCACCTCGCAACCGGGATCGGCGCGCACGCCAGCAACCACCAACGAGATACTCAGGAAGGTGACTGCCGCCAGCTCACCCTCTCCGCGACCAAGGATCGGTGACCCGGGGGCGCCGGCAACATACAGCGCGACGAGCAACCCCAGCGCCACGACCGCCCCGAGGCCGGGGCCAAAGCCAACGATGCGTCGCGATGCAATGACATGGATCAGGCTGTAGACGCCAATCAACCCAAGCATCAGCAGCAAGGCCCCGACGGCAAGTGGCAGGTCCACTCGGAGGTAAATGGGCACCACGTGAACAGTCAGGGCGAGGCCGAGCAGGATGCGGAGTGCGCGCCCCACTGGCGGGGCTTGGCGGGGTCGCTGGAGCAAGGCCTGAGAATCGAGGGAGCGCCTATTCACCTGTAGCCTTGTCGCGCGCTGAGTAGAGAATATGGCGCTTCAGGAAATCGTGTGGGCATTGGGAGCCACCCTCGCCGCCTGGCAGCGCGCCTTCAATCGCTTTCGGGCGCTGTACAATGACGAGCGGCCGCACGCCGCCCTCGACGGCCAGACACCCAGCGGGCGGTACACCGCCCCACCGCGCCCCGGTTGCTCACCCCACCGCAATGCACCGTTCACTCTTTGGGCGGAAGTTGAGCGCGAGTCCGGACGTTCACCAATGCTCGCTCAGTAAAGTCGAGGCGCTCCTCTAGCTCGGTAAGTCGGCCTTCCACGTCCTGCAACTTGTCTAGGTCGGCAAGCCGTGCTTCGAGTTCCCCCAACCTTCCCACCACGTCTGCGTCAGCGGTGGGTTTTTTCCCCAGCGCAAGGCGTTGTGCCCCGAGACCAAACAGCACCGCCAGTAGCGCGTGGACTGTCGCATGCCAAGGCTCAGCCGGCCGAGCGGCGAACCAGACGGCGATAAGGTTCCCGAAACAGAGGAGCCACGCGACAGGTATCCAAGCTCGGTGCTTGAACCACACGTATTCCTCCTAGTGTCGCCAACCGCCTTCTATGAGGTCTAATCTGTCAAGCCTTCCCGATCTTGGTTAGACGAGGACTCCGCGGCTCCTCGCTGTGAGCGCGTTGCAGCTGATGACCGCCGCTGAGGTCGTCGCTTAGTTGGCGCCGCCGCTCTTTCGGATTCCCATTTGCGCCGACGAGGATGCCTCGTCACCGAGAGCGCGTACAGAAGGCTGAGCGGCACCTCGAGGGCACCAGCTGAAACGGGCCGCACGCGGCCCGACAACAGAGGAAAGACAAACCCGACCGGGGGGCCGGGCTTGACAGGGTGCGCCGCCTCACAGAAAGCTGCGGCGCCCACTCTCCAGGCGCACAAACATACGGGTTCCTTTGAAGGCAGGCGCCGCCAGCTTCAGGCGCCGTTGCGCGCGCCATCGATCCGATCACGGCCCCTGGTCTGTCGTCCGTGACTCGAGGACCAGCCGGAGCACCGCCTGGGCCCTTCCCTCGGCATCGCCCTTCGGCATGTTCGAGAGGCAGATGATGGTCAGCCGCTCCGCGGGCAGGCGGGCCATGAAGGTGGAGGCGTCCAAGTCGCCGCCTGAGAACCAGATCATCTCACGACCCATGAAGCGCTCAAAGACGAGACCGAACGCGTCGTTGTCTTTGTCGTGTGCGAAGCGGTGCGTTTGGAGCATCTGGGCGGCCAAGGCTGGTCCGCCGAGCACGTGCGTCTCGAAAGTGGCGTCCCACTTCGCCAGATCCTCCACCGTGCTGAAGACGCCGCTACCCCCGTAGTGTGGCGAGTTCCGGACGAGCCGGACGTACCCCGGGGCGTCGCGAACCTGGATCCCGACCGATGCAAGGTCGCGCCTCACCGTCGAATCGGCGCGGTCGGCGTAGCCCGTGGTATAGAGCCCCCGATTTCCTTGGACAGGCATTTGGACTATCTCTGAGGGGTCCGAGGAGCGAGGGCCATGACGGTGGTGAGCGAGCGGGAGCAGGCGGCGGACTTGCCTGAGCGGTGGATTGCGAAGGCGAAGACCGAGATCGTGCTCCGGTTGTTGCGCGGCGAGGCCGTGGACGTCGTGAGTCGCGAGGTCCAGGTGCCGGCGCACGAACTTGGGGCCTGGCGGCGGACGTTTCTCGAGGCCGGGGGCGAAGGGTTGAAGAAGCGGCATGGGGAGGGCGAAGCCCGGTTGCTGAAGCAGGCGCAGGCGAAAGTGGGGGAGCTCGCGATGCAGTTGGAACTCGTCGAGCTGCTCCTCGAAAAAAGGGGGTACGGGGAGGAGCTGGCGAGGTTGAAGAAGGCGCGCGGCTGGTGAGCCCAGCGACGGGACAGCGGTATCCCGTGACGATGATCTGCACGATGTGGCGGGTGGCGCGCTCGACGGTGTACGCGCGGCGGCTGGCTGAGACTGGTCTCAACCGCGACGCACTGCGCGCCTCGCAGAGCGACGATCGCCACGGGGGGAGGGATCGGGGTACCCCCGCGAAACGGGGGCCGCGGACGCCGCTGGACGACGCGACGCTGCTCGTCGAGATCCGGGCGGTGCTCAAGGCCAGTGGGTTCTGCACCGAGGGGCATCGGAAAGTGCGGGCGCGCCTGCGGCCGCGCGGGATCCGGGTCGGCAAGGCGCGAGTGCTGCGGCTGATGCGGCAGGCGAATCTCTTGGCCCCGACCCGCCGGCGCCATCGGCGCGGGGATCGGGCGCACGCGGGCACGATCACGACGCCGCGCCCCGATGAGCTGTGGGGGACGGACGCGACGCGGTTCTACACCCGGCGGGAGGGGTGGTGCTGGTTCTTCGGCGCGATCGACCACGGTGTCGAGGACATCGTGGGCTGGCACGTGGCCAAGGTCGGGGATCGGTGGGCGGCGCTCGAGCCGATCCGCCAGGGCGTGCAGCGGACACACGGGCAGTATGCGCCGAAGATCGCCCTCGGCTTGGGGCTCCGGATGGACTGGGGCCCGCAGTACACGGCGCATCAGTTCCTGGGCGAGCTCCGCTGGCTGGGCATCCGGCCGAGTCCCAGCTACGTGGGCGAGCCCGAGTGCACCGGAATCATGGAGCGCTGGATCCGGACGCTGAAAGAGGAATGTCTGTACCTGCACGACTTCGCGACGCTCGACGCGGCGCGGCAGGTGATCGGAGAGTTCATCGAGCGCTACAATCAGGCGTGGCTGCTCGAGCGGCACGGCTACCGGACCCCGGCCGACGTCCGCTTGAGCCTCACGCGGCGGGCGGCGTGATTAAGCCGCCCCCCTGTCCAGAAAACCGGGACCGCTTCAAGGACGGCCTCTGGAACCTCCTCTACTACGACACGCTCCTCGGTCGCTTCAACGAACACACCCACACCATCACCGGGGCCCTCTCCCTCAAGGACAAGTGTTAACCATGTCCCCGGACATTCTGTCAGCTATGTTCCCGGTTGCTCAAGTCGGCGGAGTTGTCTCTAGCTGCCAATCCGCCGCTCTTCCCGTGCGGTGCTGAGTAAACGCTCTGCGAAATCGAGCCGCTCCTGTGTTTCCGCTAACTCCTGTTGGAGGCCCAGGACACTACGCTCAAGCTCCTCGACCCGCGCAGTGACGTCGACCGATGGTGATTCTGGACGAGTGGTCCACAGACGAGCAACCTTGACAATCGTGAAAGCAGCGGTCCCCACGACTGTTACGAGTGCGACAAGGAACACAGCAGGGTCCATGTGGCCTTCCTCGTTTAGGCCTAAGACTCGCCTGCGCTGCCTAACGAATCGCGCATGAGCTGCGACGCCGAGCTCGCTGGCGCACCGTGCGCCCAGCCATCACCGCAGGGTCGTTGGCGAACAACATAACGCTTCCATCAGAACACGGCGCCGCCAGCTCCATGCGGAGCCTGTGCGAAAACCTGGTTCTGAGCACCCTTAAGTCGTTGATTTTGCGCGCTGCCACTTCTGCCAAGGTGGCGTTTTCACACAGCCTCTGCGCTGGTTAGGCGTCGCGTCGTCAACGTCGACTTGGTCAGGCTAATCGATCCTGACCGGATCACCGCGGCGGATCGCGCCGCCCCGGACCACAGCGGCATAAACACCGACGTTGACTTGGTTATGGTGGGCCGCCGTACGCAAGATCCCCGGGTCCTTTGGGAGGTCCCCCTGCGGCAGGGTCGTCATCACGCAGCGGGGGCAGGGGCCACTGATATTCAGGCGAAGCTCGTTCCCGATGGCCAGCGTGTGGCCAACCCAAGCGTTTTCAACGAAATCTTTCTCGCCGGAGGCAACCTCTACCACTATGTTAGGACGAAACCGCCGCACCTCGACGCGCCCTTGCGGATAGAGCTCCCGAAGCCGGTCGATCGTGGCAGTCGTCAACACATGGATGACGGCCAGATCGAAGAATGTGCCGGCCGGCATAGTCTCATCGGTGGTCGTTTCCCTGTGGGCCAGGCCCTCCATGTCCGGCCAGTACTCCTCGAGGCTGGGCGTCTGGGGCGCCGTGGTCTCAAGGGTCACCTCCCGACCAAACACCTTCGACAGGATTTGCGTGACGTCACTCTGCTCACTGGTGACGATGGTTCCGTCCGGAAGGGTGATCCGGGCTGGAGGTATCTTCTCGCCAAGGCGCGGGGACCCGGCAAAGGCGGCCCGGCAATCGAAGAGCTTCGCCCATTTCCGCGGGTTCTTGGCGCTGGCAACTTTCCCATTGGACGGGTCGACAAGCGCGTACGCGCGATCCCCGAGCAGCCCGCGTTCCGTAACGTGGGCGGCGTTTAGCTCCTCTCCCATCATTGACTTGACAGGATAGCGCCACAGGCCAACCACCGAACCAAGCTGGCTCTGCATTGTGTTTGACATGATCGCGCCTCCCTTAGCTCCTCAACCTCAAGACTCGCGTTAATCAGCGACGCCTAACGGATCGCGGCTAAGCTGCGCCGCCTCATAGGGCGGGCGAGCCGCAAGGATGGAGTGAGCACAGCTCTACGTTGGGGCACAAACGGAATTCTGCCAAGGCCGGGCGGCGCCAGCTTCAGCCGCTGGTTAGCCGACGACGCGATCGTACTCCGCATGTGTGCCTATCCAGAACCACAGTACCCCGTCCTGGGCGTCTACGGCGAGCGCCCGGTAGTGTGCCCAACACCGGCTGAGTGAAAGCGACCAATCCGTTTGAAGTGGAGTGATGGATGGCGGGGATTGGTCTTGATAAGCTCAAACTGCTTGTCGGCGAGAGTCCGAATGGCTTCTGGCAGAGCCTCATAGCATTTCCAGAAGCTCGGCGCCGCATAGTGGTTCAAAGCTTGCGCGAACGGCCTGCCTGATGATCCGCGAGCGCGGCGTCCGCCAGGGCGTCAAGCTTCCCCGCTGCGGCATCCGCTTCCAGCTGCCGATCCCAGACGGCGGCGTCGAATGCCGCAAACCACCGGCGGAACTGAGACAGTTCCTCGGAAGAGAGTTTGCGAATCTCGCGTTCAAGCGACTCGATCTTGCTCATAGCTGCCGTCAATATAACACGATGCCCGGGTCGTTCGGCTAACGTGAATTGGATTGACCAGTCGAAAGCACAGACTGCGAGCCGTTCCTGCCATCTAATCCGCGTTCTCCACCCCGCCGCCTGTGGTTTAGACAGCGAGCCGGGCGCTGTCTAGTTACGCTCGCGCCCCCTACAGGCTGTCGGCAGGACTCCGGACCCCGAACCCGCCTCGGCACAAATACGTGCGGGTAGATGACTGCGGAGACCGCGACGCGCGCAGTCTCGTTCCCTGTGCAGTCGCATCCCCGGGATTCATCACCGCGGCCGATACACCCCCCACACCTCCCGCAACGCATCGCTGATCTCCCCGAGCGTAGACCGCACCCGCACCGCCTCGAGGATCCGCGGCATCAACGCATCGCTCCCCCCCCTCCCGGCCGCCGTCTTCAATTCGGCCAGGGCCACCCGCACCTTCCCCTGCTCCCGCCGCTGCCGCGCCTTCTGCACCCGCTTGCGCTGCGCCTCGGCCAACGCCCGGAAGTCGGGCCCGGGCGGCGGGGGTGGCGGCTGATCATCGGCATGCTGGTTCACGCCCACCACGATCCGCTCCCCCGCCTCCACCGCCTGCTGCTGCGCGTAGGCGCTGTGGGCGATCGCTTCCTGGAACACGCCCGCTTCGATGCACCGCGCCGCCCCACCCCGCGCCTCGACGCTGTCCAGCAACGCCCGCGCCTCCTTCTCGATCTGGTCCGTGAGCGCCTCGAGGTAATAGCTCCCCCCGAACGGGTCCACCGTGTCGGGGACACCGGTCTCGTGGGCCAGAATCTGCTGGGTCCGCAGCGCCAGCGTGGCGCTCTGCGCCGTGGGCAGCGCCAGCGCCTCGTCGAAGGCGTTGGTATGCAGCGACTGGGTCCCGCCCAACACCGCGGCGAGGGCCTGAATGGCGACCCGCACCACGTTGTTCACCGGCTGCTGCGCGGTGAGCGTCGCCCCACCCGTCTGGGTGTGGAACCGCAGCCGGCACGCCGCCTCGCCCGCGTTGAACTTCTCCTTCATCAGGCGGGCCCACAGGCGCCGGGCGCCTCGGAACTTGGCGATCTCTTCAAACAGGTCGGTGTAGCCTGCGAAGAAGAACGACAGCCGCGGCGCGAATTGGTTCACGTCGAGCCCGGCGCTGAGCGCCCGCCGCACGTACTCGAGCCCGTTGGCGAACGTGAACGCCACCTCCTGAACCGCCGTTGCCCCCGCCTCACGCATGTGATAGCCCGAGATCGAAATCGGATTGAAGCTCATCCCCGCGTCCGCCGTGAACCGGAAGATGTCGGCGATCAGCCGCAGCGACGGCTCGGGCGGATAGATGTAGGTGCCGCGCGCGATATACTCCTTGAGAATGTCGTTCTGGATCGTGCCTTCGAGTTTCTCCCGCGGCACCCCTTGTTCCTCCCCCGCCACGACGTACATGGACAAGAGAATCGCCGCCGTCGCGTTGATGGTCATCGAGGTGGAGACTTGGTCGAGCGGGATCTCGTGGAACAGCCGCTCCAGGTCGTCCACCGTGTCGATGGCCACGCCGACCCGCCCCACCTCCCCCTCGGCCATCGGGTGATCGGAGTCGTAGCCCATCTGGGTGGGAAGATCGAACGCCACTGAGAGCCCGGTCTGGCCCGCGGCGAGGAGATGCTTGAACCGCGCATTGCTCTCCTCGGCGGTGCCGAAGCCCGCGTATTGGCGCATGGTCCACAGCTTGCCCCGGTACATGGTAGGGTGGACGCCGCGAGCGAAGGGAAACGCCCCCGGATCCCCGAGATCGCGGGCGTAGTCGCCCGCCCAGTCGTCAGGTTTGTAGAGGGGCTTGCGGTCGCTCACCTGGATGCGGGGACGGCGGGGGCCGGCTCCGCCCGCAGGATACTCGTGGCGAAGTCGACGTCCGCCTTGCTGCCAATGACGAGCGGCGCGCGTTGGTGCAGGCTCTCGGGGACGGTGTCGAGGATCGGTCGGCGGCCATCAGTCGCTGCGCCCCCCGCTTGCTCCACCACAAAGGCGAGCGGGGCGGCCTCGTACAACAGGCGGAGCTTCCCCTGCGGCGATCTCGTGTCCGCGGGATACAGGAAGATGCCGCCTGAGATCAAGTTACGGTGGAAGTCGGCGACCAGCGACCCGATGTAGCGCGCGTTTTTCGACTGCACCTTGCCGTCGCCGTTCTTGAACGCCATTACCACGCGCTGCACCGGCGGCGTCCAGCGGTTCCAGTTGCTCTCGTTGACGCTGTAGTACTTGCCGACTTCAGGAGTGGTGATCTGTGGATGGGACAGCAGAAACTCCCCGATCGTGGGGTCGAGCGTGAAGCCGTGGACGCCGCGGCCGGTCGTGTAGACCAGCATCGTGCTCGATCCGTACAGGATGTAGCCCGCGGCTACCTGTCGGCGGCCCACTTGCAGGCAATCCTCGAGCATGCCGGGCTGCCCCCCAACCGTGACCCGCTTGTGAATCGAGAAGATCGTGCCGATCGACACGTTGACGTCGATGTTCGTCGAGCCGTCGAGCGGGTCGAACAACAGGACGTACTTGCCGGCCCGCCGGTCGTCCGGCACGGGGACGGGGATGGGGTCCTCGTCCTCCTCCGACGCCATTACGCAAACGCGACCGGTGTGCTGCACGGCGTTCCGCACGGTCTCGTTCGCGAAGACGTCCAGGTTTTGCTGAACCTCGCCCTGGACGTTGACCGTACCGGCGGCGCCCAGGATGTCCGTGAGCCCCGCCCGTCGTACTTGGCGCGAGATGATCTTGGCGGCGAGACAGATGTCGTAGAGCAGGTTCGAGAGCTCCCCGGTCGCCTCGGGGTGGAGCCGTTCCTGCTCCATGATGAACCGCTCAATCGTGATGACGGATGTTTGTGTGTGCACGCTGCCCGTCGAAGCCGAAGGTGATGGTGCCGGACTGGTCGGTCCGGAAGATCGTCACGCCCTGCGCCGCGAGCCGCTCCAGGACCTCGGGCGCCGGATGCCCGTAGCGGTTGCGCCGTCCCACGCTGATCACCGCCCACGCCGGGCGCAGCTCAGCCAGCCACTCCTCCGACGAGGCGCTGCGGGAGCCGTGGTGCCCCACCTTGAGCAGGTCCACGGCGCCGACGCGTCCCGCCAACCGCGCCTCGACCGGCACGCCGGCGTCGCCCGTGAGCAGCAGCCGCACCCCGCCATAAGTCACCCGCAGCACGACCGAGTGCTCGTTGGCATCGAGCGGCTGAGCGAGCCAGGCGCTGTCCGGGCTGAGCACCTCGAGCAGGACGCCGTCCAGCTCGATGCGGTCGCCCGTGCGCGCCGGATGCCACGCCGCCCCCGAGCCCTCTACGGCCGCCAGGAACTCGAGGTACAGCGGCCGGCCGAGTGGTTCCCCCGGCTCGAGTACGAGTCCTGGCGGGAATGCGTCGATCACGGCCGGAAGCCCGCCCAAGTGGTCGGCGTCGCCGTGGGTCGCCACGAGCAGTGCCAACCGCGCTACCCCGCGCTTTCGCAAGAAGGGGACCACGACGCGCCGCCCAGCGTCCCGGTCCGGGGTGCGGGGCCCGCCATCGATCACGATCCAGCGTCCCCCCGGCGTCCGCAGGACCGCCGCGTCCCCCTGCCCCACCTCGAGGAAATGTACTGTTAAGCCCTTGCCCCCGTCGAGGGAAAAATCGCGGATGGCAAGTGTCCACGACGACAGCGTGGCGACGAACGCCAGGCGGGCCGCGATCAGCCACGGCCGGCGCGGTGAATGCCACAGCCACCAGGCCACGGCGGTCACCCCCGTCCATGCCAACGCGGTAGCCCAGCCGGGCGTCGCGACGACGTGCCCGCCCGGGACGGCGGCCGCGATCCCCGCCACAGCGTCGAGCAAGGCGAGGCCGAGCCCCGCGCCGGCGGCGATCAGCGCAGCGGCGGTCGGCACGATCCACGACAGGATCAGCGCGATGAGGAGCCCAGGTACGGCGATGGCGCCAAGCGGGATGGCGACAAGGTTCGCAACCACGCCGATCGGCGCGACGATCCCGAACGCGAGGGCCGTGATCGGCGCGGTGAACAACGTCGCGGCGAGCGCCGGCGCGAGGAGGCGGACCACGACCGGCTTTCCAGCCGTGGCGCGCCCCGCCCAGATTACGGCCGCCACCGCGGCGACCGAGAGCCACGCCCCCACCGAGCGCACGGCCCAGGGGTCCACGAGCATCACCGCGAGCGCGGCGAGCCCGATGGTGCCGCGCGGCGCCACCACGCGCTGGTGCAGCCGGGCGAAATCGAGCAGCACGAGCATCACGGCCGCGCGCAGCGCGGGAGGCGGCAACCCCAGCATCCACACGTACCCGAACACCAGTGCCGCACCGGCTCCGAAGCCACCGACAGCCGACAGCCTACAGCGCCTTAGGAGGACTCCTAGCCATCCCGCGATGAACCCGACGTGCAGACCGGAAATTGACAGCAGATGGGCGAGGCCGGAGCGAGTGTAGCGCTCCCGGATCTCGGGCTCGAGCTCCGCGCGGCGCGCGATCACCAGTGCATCCACGAGTGGCGCCCGCGCCCCGAACAGCGCCGCGCTGCGCTCCGCGATCCGGTCCCGCAGCGCGCCGCGGCCGCGCCGCTCGGTGTCGAGGAGGCGGGTGCGCCGCGCGACGAGGACGCCGCGGTCCTTCGTCCCGAGCCATCGCCCCGCGACGACCCACGTCGTGCCGCCGCGAGCCGCCGTCCCCTCCGGCCACCGCAGCCGCAGGGTCCCGCCGCAGGAGCCGCCGAGCACCCGGCCGTCGACCACGCCACCGGCGGCGGGCGCAGGATCCGCCAGCCGGATGATCGCGGCGACACTTCCCCCTTCTCCCTCCCCCCCTCCCCATTGTCCCGCACACGTCGCTTCGCGCACGCGCATGGCGGCCGCCGCCCAGACCAGCCCCGCCACCGCCGCGATTCCCACCGCCGTCCCGACCGGCGCCCGCCGCCAGAGGACCGCCCCGCCAACCAGCACCGGCAGACCCACACCCCACATCCCCACTCCCCACTCCCCAAACAGGACGAGGCCGACCCAGAGGCCGACCCCGAAACCTGCGGCGATCCACAGAATCGGCGGCCGCACGGCCGCCTCAGCGGGTAAGTGTGACGAGAGGGGTCCGAACGAGGCCCTGTTCAAGGGCGGCGGCCGGTTCCCTTTCAAACACGGCTGAACGCCGCGACCCGGTAGCTCCCGCTGTAGCGGGGGCGAGCCCGTTTACGGGCAGGTGCCGAGCCGCGAGTTCATTCGCGTTTGCAAAGCAGCGGGAAGCGGGATGTGCTACACGATGTGCGCCGGTTTCGCGCCGCAACGCGGCGCCATGCCGACCTTGCGGAACCCCTCGAGCAGGATCACGCTGAGCTTCGCCTTCTCCTGGTCGGAGGCGAGCGACAGCTCGGTGAGGATCTCCCCCTGGCGGGTGGAGACGTAGTGCGGCGACAGCCGGTTCAGGGCGAACACCAACACGTCCCCCCGGCAGGTGTCGCAGCCGCAGAAGGCGCTGAACTGCGGGCGCAGCGCCTCGTACTCGCGCTGCACGACTTCCATGGTGACGTTCGTTACCCCACGGTTGCCAGCTCCTGTTCCACCGGCCACCCGGTGAAGGTCGACCCGGTCGTGCCGGTGAAGCGGACGCGCCGGTAGGACCCGATCCACCCTTCGGGCCCCTCGACCAGGGCGATCTTGTTGGTACGCGTGCGGGCCTGCAGCAGGCCGCCGCGCTTGGCCCGCCCCTCGACGAGCACTTCGTGCGTCGTGCCGACCAACGCCATGTTGCGCCGCCGCGCCACGCCGCGGACGACGCCGATGAGCCGCTCGAGGCGCTCCCCCGCCACCGTGTCCGGCACATGGTCCTTGAGCCGCACGGCGGGCGTCCCCTCGCGCGGGGAGTACTTGAAGGTATAGGCGTCGTCGAAGCCCACCTGCTCCACGAGCGAGATCGTGTCGAGGAAGTCCTCCTCCGTCTCGTCCGGGAACCCAACGATGAGGTCGGTCGTGAGCGCGATCCCCGGCACGGCGGTGCGGAGCGCGGCCACCACCTCGAGGAACCGCTCGCGCGTGTAGCGCCGCAGCATCCGCTTGAGGGTGCGGTTGCTGCCGCTCTGCGCCGGCAGGTGGACGTGCTCGCACACCGCGGGCGTCTCGGCCATCGCGGCGAGCACGCGGTCGGTGAAGTCTGTGGGATAGGGGGAGGTGAAGCGGACGCGGCGGATGCCCGGCACCGCCCCCCCCCCGACCGCGCGCAGCAGATCGGCGAAATCGTGCTCGCCGTCGTGGTAGCTGTTGACCGTCTGGCCAAGGAGCGTGACCTCCGTGGTGCCGTTCGCGGCGAGGTCCGTCACCTCACGCACCACGTCGGTCAACTTGCGGCTCCGCTCCGGTCCGCGCGTCATCGGAACTATGCAGAAGGTGCACCGATAATCGCAGCCGCGCTGCACAGTCACGAACGCCGACACGGCGCCCCCGCGCACGGGAGGGACATCCTCGTAGTGCTCCCAGCTCTTGAACGCGACGTCGGCGGCGCGCTGGCCCTGGCGGGCCCGAGCGATCAGCTCGGGCAGACCGCGGTAGCCGTCCGGTCCGATCACCAGGTCCACCTGCGGCACCCGCTCGAGCAGCTTGGGGCCGAGGCGCTGGGCCATGCATCCCACCACGCCCAGCACGTCGCCGGGGCGCTTGTAACGCTTCAGCTCCCCCATCCGCCCCAGCACCCGCTGTTCGGCGTGGGCCCGCACCGCACAGGTGTTCACGAGCAGCACGTCCGCCTCGGCGGGGTCGTCGGTGCGGACGTACCCCTCCCGCCCCAGGACCCCAACCATCAGCTCGGAGTCCGAGACGTTCATCTGGCAGCCGTACGTTTCGATGTAGATGCGCGGCATATCAGTCGACAGTCACCTCGAAGCGGGGGCGCAGGTCCCACCCAGCGGTAGGAAGATAGACCGACAGGTAGTCTTCTGTCAGCACTTCGACCTTCCCGCCCTGCCGCCCGCTCACTACCCCGTCGGCCCGGGCGCCCCTGCGGGCGGCGCGATAGGCGGTGGCCTTGGCCTCCCCCAGTTCCCGCAGCTCCGCCGCCCGATCCCGGATCGGCGCCGGCGGCAGCTGGTCGCGTAGCCGTGCCGCGGGGGCGTCCGGCCGCACGCTGAAGGGGAAGACATGGAGGTAAGTAAACGGGAGGGCCCGGACCAGCTCGACGGTCGCCCGGTGGTCCGCCTCGGTCTCCGCCGGGAACCCGGTGATGAGATCGGCGCCGAGGCCGAGGATCGGGAGCCGCTCCGCCAGCCATTCAATCCTCTTCCGGTAGGTAGCGGCCGTGTACCAGTGCCGCCCCATCCGATGGAGCACGCGGTCGGAGCCCGACTGCAGCGGCGCGTGCAGGTGTGCGGCGAGATGGCGCGGCGCCTCGATCAGGAGACGCGCGATCGGGTCGTCCACTTCGGTGGCCTCGATGGAGGAGAGGCGGAACCGAACCGCTGGCACCGCTCGCACCAGCGCCTCCAGGAGTTCGCCCAGGGTCGTGCGTCGTGTGTCGTGCGACGTGCGATCCCGCCCGTAGGTGCCGATGTGGACGCCGGTCAGCACCAGCTCCGCGTGGTGTGCCGCGAGGAGCCTCGCCTCGGCGACGATCTCGGCAACCGGCCGCGACCGGTTCGCCCCGCGGGCGATGGTCGTCGCGCAGAACGTACAGTGCTCGTCGCAGCCGTCCTGAATCTTGAGCCAGCCGCGGGACCTCACCCCCTGACCCCCGCTCCGCGTCGCGGAGAGGGGGAACGGGAGTGAGGCCTCGGCGGGGAGGCCTGCGGCGCGCAGCACCGCCCCGGGATCGGCTCCGCCAACCACGGCGCGTACCGACGGCAGCGCGACGATGGTGCCGTCGTCGAGGGCGGCGGCGCAGCCCATTACCACCGTCTCGAGTCCCTGGCCGCCGCGCGCGAGGCGCCGCACGAAGGTGCGCAGCTTCGCTTCGCTCGTGTGAGTGACGGTGCAGGAGTTGACGACGGCGAGGTCGGCTCGGGCAGGATCGTCGACCACGACGGCCCCCCGGTCGGCGAACGCCTGGCGCACGACCTCGGTGTCGTACTGGTTCGCCTTGCAGCCGAAGGTGTGGAAGTAGACGTTCATGCTACGGCTGCACGGTCAGTCCCACGAGGATGGTCCACACCCTCTCCTGCAACCCCCCGCCTGTGCGGTTGAGGCGCTCGACCGCGACGTCGATGCGGGCCCGGCCATCCGAGAAGCTGCGCGCGGTGCCGACGGCGAACCCTACCTCGGTGGGCGCGCGGCTGCCGGGCCCGAACGCCATCTGCCCACCGCGTGCGCCGACGCGCAGCGGGAAGTCCTGCGACCCCAGCTCGGCGCCCAGCGACCACCCGAAGGCGTCGTGGGCGTTCGGGCCGGCGTCCGACCAGGAGCGCCACGCGACCGCGCCCGCGAACCGCGCGTTGGGCGACGGCATCCAGCGCACCGCCCCCCCGACCCCGGTGGGCAAGTCGTTGCGGCTCGTCTCGATCTCGTTGACCGAGGTACGGAGCCGGGTATCGCTGCGCATCCAGCCGGCGAGCCTGAGCTCGGGGGCAATGTCGGCCGCGGCGCTCGCTGACACGCCGAACCCGTCGTAGCGGACTTCCTGGCGCTCGAAGGTGTTCTGGTAGGTCGTCGAGTCGTCGAAGCGACGGGTGGCCGTGGAGCGCGTCGAGCCCTCCAGCAGGTGGACCGCCGCGCCGACGGCGACGCGCCGTGTGAGGCGCAGCGCCGCGGCGAGTCGCATGTCGCTCACCGCGCCGTCGGCCGCTATCTCGTCGGTGTAGCGCTCGGTGGTCCCTCGAAGAGGGAGGACGACGGAGTCCCGGATAGTCGTGTGGAAGCTGCGGTCAAGATACGTCGTGAACCCGCCGCTCAAGACCAGCCGCCCGCCCAGCGGGCCGGAAATCGACATCACCGGGAAGCGCGACGTGCGCAGCGAGACGCTCTGCCCCAGGAGCTCGGCGGTGCGGTACGAGGTCGCCTCCGCCGCCGAGGCGGTGAGGCGGCGCAGGTCGAGTAGCCCGACCTCCGTCAGCGGGGACAGGACGTCGAAGGCGCCGAAAGCGCCCCCGGTGGCGCGCGCCCGCACGCTCTCCCAGCGGCCGGGGGTGCCGAGGCCGCGGACGCCGAACTGCGAATCCTGCGCGGCCAGCGCGCGGGCGGCGCTGAGCGCAGCGAGCACGCCTAGTGCAACCGAAGGGACGCGGCGCCAGGCGGTCATGGGATCCCGAACGGGAAGCGGGGGACGTACGTCAGGTGCAGCGCCGGCCGGTAGGCGGCGTTGTCCGACGGCTGGAATCGGATCTCGGCGAGGGTACTCCCCTCGGGCACCATGCGGAGCATCACGGCTGTAATGGCAGTCGTATCGACCGACCAGACGCGCAGGAGGCGGGTCAGGTCGATGCGCACCGTGTCAGTCTGGCCGATCTTCACTTGGACACTGCCGCGGCGCGTCGAGTCGGCGGCGAGCGGCGACTTGCCGCCAAAATCCGCGTCCACGCCGTGCGCCACGACGAAGAACGAGTCGGCCGGCACGCCTTGAGCCGGCGAGGCGGGCACCAGCACGAGCGTGGCGCGGACGATCTGCGTGGAATCGCGGATGCCGTCCGGGATGGTCATCCGGAGCAGGCTACGGGCCGAGGGGACGCCGCCTACGGCGAGGGTCGAATCGAGCGCCGCGGGCGGCGGATCGAAGACGAAGCTGTCGAAGGTCACGCCGCGCACGATCGTGTCCGGTGTCGATTTCACCCCGGCGGAGTCGACAGTGACGAACCAGGTGAGCAACGGGTCGCCCCCGCCTTCGTTGGCGCCGATGGCGATGCTGGCCAGGCTGTCGGCGGAGACGCGCAGACCGTAGGCGACCTTGCCCGAGTCGGCCGTGACGAACCGGGCCTGGGCGGTGTCGAGGCGAATCACGACCTCGAGGCGGCCCGCAGCGCTGTCCACCCGGGCGCTGTCCCCGGTGACCGGGTCCTGCTTCTTCGCGATCAAGCTGTCGATGTTTACCGTGCGCAGCAGCGAATCCGTGAACGGCGTGGCGAGCGCCGCGAACGTGGTGCTCGAGTCGATCGCCAGCGGCAGCCGGTAGAGCCGCAGGGTCAGGTTGTGCGCCGCCGTGTCCCGACGGGTGATGAGGATCCTGAGCTGGGCGGAATCGTGGCTCAGGATGGCGCCGGTCGTGGTGTCGGCACCCCCGCCCACGCGGACCCGGGTCGGCAGGGCCACGGTGCGGAAGATCGGCCGGCTGTCGACGATGCCGGGAAGGTCGGCGGCGAGCATCGCCGCGGCTTCTCGTGGCAGCACGAACCCGCGGTACGCGGAGTCGCGGCCGATCACCGTCTGGAGCACCGTGTCGATGACCGTGATCTGCCCGCCCGGGCAGCACTCGGGGTACTGCCCCGGCGCCGTGACGTTCTCAGTGCAGGATCCGGCGAACACGAGCGCACCGAGGAGCAGTCGGGAGCGGTTCACTGTTTGAGCGACTCCCGGTTGAACGCGTCGGGGAGGAGCTGGCGCAGCGTCCAGCGCCGCTCGCTCCGGGGGCCGACCCCGAGGATCTCCATGTCGGGCCCGAACTCCATCAGGAGCTGGCGGCATGCCCCGCACGGCGACGCCGGCGGCTCGACCGCCGTCGTCACCGCGAGGCGCCGGAACTTGCGCGCCCCCGCGACCACCGCCGCGCCCACGGCCATCCGCTCGGCGCAGATCGTGAGACCGTACGACGCATTCTCCACATTGCACCCCACGAAAATCCGCCCGTCCTCGGCCTCGATAGCCGCGCCGACGTGGAACTTGCTGTAGGGGGCGTAGGCGTTCGCCATCGCCTCACGCGCCCGCTGGATCAACTCCGCGCTCACACCCAGATCTCCCGCAAGAAGGACGTGCCCGCTGCAAGCGGCGGCACGCCGAAGTACTCGGCCACCGTCGCCCCCATGTCGGCGAACGTGCGGCGCACCCCGAGCGGCTGCGCCGCGACGCGCGGACCGACCACGAGCACCGGCACCGCCTCGCGCGAATGGTCCGTGGACGGCGTGGTTGGGTCGTTGCCGTGGTCCGCCGTCAGGATCACGAGGTCGTTCGCCCGCAGCCGACCGAGCAGCCGGGGCAGCCAAGCATCGAGCTCTTGCAACCCCTCTTGAAACCCCACCACATCGTTCCGGTGCCCCCACGTCTGGTCGAACTCGATCACGTTGACGAAGATGAAGCCCGTCGCCACCTCGTCCAGCGCCCGCTCGATCAGCCGGTATGCGTCCCTGTTGGTCGGGGTGTGCTCGCTGGCGATGTTCCGGCCGGCGAACAGGTCGTCCACCTTCCCGATGCCGACGCGGGGAACGCCCGCCGTGGCCAAGCAGTCGAGCAGCGTCGTTCCCACCGGCGCGATCGAGAAATCCTTCCGATTCGGCGTTCGGCGATAGTCCCCCGGCCGGCCGGTGAACGGCCGCGCGATCACCCGGCTCACCGCGTGCTCCCGCACGAGCATCTCCCGGGCGATCCGGCACGCCGCGTACAGCTCGTCCAGCGCAATTGTGTCCTCGTGCGCCGCCACCTGGAAGACGGAGTCCGCCGAGGTGTACACGATCCACTGCCCCGTGCCCTGGTGCACCTTCCCCAGCTCGGCGATGATCGCCGTCCCCGAAGCGGCCTTGTTGCCGAGGATGCCGTGGCCGGTCCGCCGGGAGAATTCCGCGAGCAGGTCCTCGGGGAAGCCGTCCGGATACGTGCGGAACGGCCGCTCGAGCAGGATGCCGCAGATCTCCCAGTGGCCGGTGGTGCTGTCCTTCCCCTGCGACGCGGGTAACGCGACGCCATGCGCAGCGACCGGTTTCGCCGGGCAGGCGATGCCGGTCAGGGGGCGGCAGCAGCCGAGCCCGAGCCGCTCGAGCTGCGGCAGCGGCAGCCCACCCGCGGCCCGGAGCGCGTTGCCCAGCGTGTCGCTCCCCGCATCGCCGTAGGCCGCCGTGTCCGGCGCTTCGCCGATCCCCAGCCCATCCAGCACGATGATCGCTGCGCGCTTCATCCGTAGATCCGCGGCAGCCGAGGGCCGAGCCCCGTCAACACCTCGTAGGTGATCGTCTTCGCCCAACCGGCGACATCTTGGACCGTGATCCGTCGCCCGCCGTCTTCCCCGATGAGCGTGGCCACGTCGCCCACCGCCACCGGACGATCGCCCGCGTCCACCATAGTGAGGTCCATCGTCACGACGCCGACGATCGGGCAGACGCGCCCGCGCAAGAGAACGTGGGCCCGGCCGCCGAGGCAGCGGCGCACTCCGTCCGCATACCCGATGCCGAGCGTCGCAACGGTCGTGTCCTGTGGCGCCATCCAGCTCGCGCCGTAGCTCACCGTTTCGCCGCGACGCAGCGGCCGCACGCTCACGACCCGGGACCGCAGGCTCACGACCTGCCGCCCCTGCGGCTGGCCGACGGTCGAGCCGCAATACAGGTAGATCCCCGGCCGCACCATGTCGAAGGCGAACTGCCGATCCCGCAGCGAAGCGGCGCTGTTCGCCGCGTGGAGCAGCGCCGGCCGCCGCGGTAGGCGCCCGACGCTCTCGAGGAACCGCTCGCGCTGCCGCTCCGCGGAGTCGTCGGCGCGGTCGGCGGAGTGGAACTGAGTGAACGCCGCTTCGAAGTCGGGCGTGTCGAGCACATCGCGCAGGCTCTCAACCGCATCCCAGCGCACGCCGGAGCGCGACATTCCCGTGTCGATCTCGACGTGGAAGAATCCGCCGCCGCTCGCCCTCCAGGCGCGGATGACCGCAGCGTCCTCGAACGACGGGGTCAGCCGGTGGGCGCGATAGCCGTCGAACCACTCGGGCCGGCCCGGCGTGAGCACCAGCACCGGCCGGGTGATCCCCGCCGCGCGCAGCTCGGCGCCTTCATCGACAGTCGCGACGCCGTAGCCCCACGGATCGACCGTCTCGAGGGCCCTGGACACGGCGACGGCTCCCACCCCGTAGGCATTCGCCTTGACGACAGGCAGGAGCCGGGTACCCGCAGCCTGTGCCACGGTGCGGGCGTTTTCGATGACGGCGGCGAGGTCCACCTCGACCCAAGCGCGGCTGTCGCGCCCGCTCATTGACAGGTTCACAGGCGCGGGTATGATACCCCGCCCGGAGGCTAAATGCAAGGCGATTCAGCGCTTGGACGCGCCCTCGGGCTCGTCCGCGACCTGCGGCACCGCTGTCCCTGGGACCGCGGGCAGACCCCCCAGACACTCCGCCCCTACCTCGTCGAGGAAGCCCACGAGCTCGACCAGGCGATCCGCCACGATGACCCGATCAAGATCCGCGACGAGCTGGGTGACCTGCTCCTCAACGTCGCGTTCCAGATCGTGATCGGCGAAGAGCGCAACCAATTCGACGCCGAGGCGGTGACGCGCGCACTCGAGGAAAAGATGTGGCGAAGGCACCCACACCTCTTCGGTCTCGGAGACCGGCCGGAGTCCTGGGAGCTCGGGAAGGGGGAAACGGGAAGGAGGATGGGTAAGACGCTGTCCGGATTACCCCCCACCCTGCCGGCGCTGCTGATGGCGTATCGGTTGCAGGAGCGGGCGGCGGGGGTGGGGTTCGACTGGCCGGATGCGAAGGGGCCGCTCGACAAAGTAAAAGAGGAGACGGCGGAGCTCGAAGGGGAATGGGGAAAGGGGAATGCCGAAAAGGTTGCGGAGGAAGTCGGGGACCTGTTGTTCGCCGTGGTGAACCTCGCGCGGAAGCTCGGCGTGGAGCCAAGTCAGGCACTGGAGCAGGCGAACGACAAGTTCGTGCGGCGGTTCGGAGAGGTAGAGCGGGTCGCGGCCGAGCGGGGGCTGGAGCTGGGGCGGGCGACGTTGGAGGAGCTGGACAAGCTGTGGGATGAGGTGAAACGGGTCGGGCGGACGGTCGGACGGAACTCACCCTGAAGAAACAGTCCGTTGGGTCGTCCGACTGTCCGACGCTCATGGCCACAGCTTATACAAGGTCCGCGGAAATGCGATCGCCTCGCGGATATGGGGGATGCCGCAGATCCAGGCGACTGTCCGCTCGACTCCGAGGCCGAAGCCCGAGTGCACGAACGTGCCGTACTTGCGCAGGTCCAGGTACCAGCCGTAGGCCTCTTCGGGGAGCCCTTCGGCGCGGATCCGCGCCAGCAGCTTGTCGTAGTCGTCCTCGCGCTGGCTCCCCCCGATGATCTCCCCGTACCCTTCCGGCGCCAGGCAGTCGTTGTTCAGCACCGTGCGGGGGTCGGCCGGGTTGGCCTTCATATAGAAGGCTTTGACGGCCCGGGGGTAGTCGTAGACCATCACCGGGCGGTCGAACTGCTTGGCGAGCAGCGTCTCCTCGTCCCCCCCCAGGTCCCGCCCCCATTCCATCTCACTACCCAACGCCTTGAGCTTTTCCACCGCCTCGGTGTACGACACTCTGGGGAACGGCGGAGCGACACGCTCGAGGGGCGCGGTGTCCCGCTCCAGCTCCGCCAGCTCGGTCTTCCGGCGCTCCAGGCAGCGGGCGATGATGTAGGAGACGAAATCTTCCTGGAGCTTCATATTGTCGTTGGAGTCGTTCCAGGCGACCTCGGGCTCCACCATCCAGAATTCGGTGAGGTGCCGCCGGGTCTTCGACTTCTCGGCGCGGAACGTGGGCCCGAAGCAATAGACCTTGCCGAGCGCCGCCGCGGCCGCCTCGACGTACAGCTGTCCGGTCTGGGCGAGATACGCCTTGCCGAGGTCGAAGTAGTCGGTGGCGAAGAGCGTGCCCGCGTGCTCGCCGATCGAGCCGGTGAGGATCGGAGTGTCGACGAGCACGAAGCCGCGCTCGTGGAAGAAGTCGCGAATCGCCTGGATCACCTCGTGGCGCACGCGGGCGATCGCCACCTGGCGGCGGCTGCGGAGCCAGAGGTGGCGGTGTTCGAAGAGAAACGCGGTGCCGTGCTCCTTGGGCGTGATGGGGAAATCCGCCGAGGCCCCAAGGATCCCGAGGTCGCTGGCCTGCAGTTCCACGCCACCCGGCGCGCGCGCGTCGGCGCGGAGCGCGCCACGGACTTCGATCGAGGTCTCCTGGGTGAGCCTCCCAAACGCCTCCCAGGCCGCGTCCGGAACGTCCTTCTTGGAGACGACCGCTTGCAAGTAACCTGTTCCGTCCCGCAGGACCACGAACGCGATCTTCCCGCTCGACCGGGTGGTCATCACCCAGCCGCGGACGGCCACGGTCTGGCCCACGAGCTTCGGCAGCGCTTCGATACGATGAGAATCCGGCATAGGCGCGGCATCATAGTGGCGGCCCTGTGGGCTGTCAACGCGATCGCCTGCACCGGCACCGTCCCGCTGCGATTCGGGCCAGCGCGCCAGGAGCTGGCGTGGCCTGCCTACCTCGGCACGCCGCGCCACGACGTCTCCGCCGCCGAGACGCTCAACCCCGACCCGCGGCCCTTGTGGCATACCGATGTGGGCCGCGCCATCCGCGGTAGCCCCGCGCTCGGCGAGACGGTGGTCGCCGTGGGCATCGCCGAGCGGTACATCGTGCTGCTCGACCGGAACACGGGCGAGGTGATCTGGCGCTCCCGCGTCCACGGCACGATCCACAGCGGCCCCCTACTCGACGGCGACCGGCTGTACTTCGGCACGGAGACGAACCCCGAGGGCCGGGTCTATGCCCTGCGGCTCAAGGACGGCCGCATCCTTTGGAAGACGACGACCGGTAGCGTCGAGGCGCCGCTCGGATTCGACGGCGACGCGCTGTTCGTCGGGACCGAGGAGGGACTCGTGCTGCGGCTTGAGGCCGAACGGGGCACGGTGGCCTGGCGGCGTCAGGTCTCGGGCGCGGTGCGCGCCGCCCCGGTGGTCACGTCGGAAGGGATCGCGGTCGCCACCACGAACGACACACTGTACCTGCTCGACAAGGCCACCGGCCAGATCCGCGGGCGGCTGCCCACCCCGGGGGCGGTTCTCGGCGGTCCAGCCCTCGATGGCCGACGCCTCTTCTTCGGCACCACCGCCGGGCGCCTGCTCGAGGTAGAGCTGCCGTCCCTCGCCGTGCGTTGGGACCGCGCGGCTGGCGACGCCGTGTACGGCTCCCCCGCCCTCGCGGGCGACACGCTGTACGCCCTGGCGCGCAACGGCACCCTGTGGATCATCCCGACCGCCGACCCCGACGCGGCCCGGTCGCTCCCGCTCGACCTCGTGACGACGGCGGGGCCGACCCCGATCGCGACGGGGGTCCTGGCGGCGGGGGTGAACGGCCAGGTGCTGCTCGTGGACCACGCGAGCGGCGCCGTTGTGTGGCGCGCCCACCTCGACGGCCCGATCGAGCAGCCGCCACTGGTACGCGACCGACAGCTGTTCGTGATCGCGGGCCGCGGCGATATTCATACCTATCGATGAAACGCCCGTGGTGGGTTTTGCTCGCCATTGGCCCCACTCTAACGGGTGGAGCCACGATGGCCTCGGCCCAAGGGCCGGGCGTCCCCCGCGACCGCGCGTCGTGGACGCGTGGCGTGATTCACTACGGGAAATGGGTGACGGCCGGGGCCACTGTCGGCCTGACCGTGCTCGGCGCGAACGAGCACCGCCGCTCCGCCCGCGCGTGGGACCGGCTACTCGCCATCTGCCAGGCCAACAGCGCCGATTGCATGACCGGCTCCGACGGTCGCTACGTCAACGCGACCGCGGAGTATCACTACCAGCTCGCGCTGTATTACGACCGCCGCGCCAACCGCCGCCTCCTGGGCGGCCAGCTTTCCCTGCTCGCCACCGCCGCGATGTTCATCGCCGACCTGCGCCACGAGAAGAACGGGCCGGAGAACATTCCATTTGCACCCTTGGAGGTGACGGCAAGCCCGGCAGGGGACGGAGCGCGCGTGGGGCTTCGGTTCACCTTCTAATGCGGAGTGCGGAATGCGATTGCGGAATGTCAATGGACGGTCGAATACCGAGCGACCTGACACATCAATTCCGCATTCCGCACTCCACATTCCCATTATCATTTCACCCGACCCTGAACAGCTCAAACCCGCGTTCATATCGCTGCAGGATCCGCTCCCGGTAGACCGCGTGCTCCGGCCGGGTCAGCGCCGGATCCCGCTCGATGATCCCCGCCGCGGCGCGCCGCGAGGCTTCCAGCAAGTCAAGATCCCTGCCGAAGTCGGCGTAACGAAGCGCCATCCCGCCCGACTGTCGCGCGCCGGCCAGCTCGCCCATGCCACGCTCCTGCAGGTCCAGCTCCGCGATTCGGAAACCGTCGGTGGTCTTCGTGAACGCCTCGAGCCGGGTGGCCGCTTCCGGGACGTCGCTCAGCAGAATGCAGTGGCTCGGCGCGCTGCCGCGGCCCACCCGGCCGCGCAGTTGGTGCAGCTGCGCGAGCCCGAAGCGCTCCGCGTGCTCGATCAGCATCACCGTCGCGTTGGCGACGTCGATCCCGACTTCGATGACACTCGTCGCAACCAGGACGTGCACCTGGTTGTCGCGGAAGGCGCGCATCGTGTCGTCCCGCTCCTCCGCCCTCAGGCGGCCGTGTACCAGCCCCACCGTGAACTCCCGGAAGACCTTCGTAAGCTTGTCCGCCATCGTGGTGGCGGCCTTGAGGTCGGCCTTCTCCGACTCGTCGATCACGGGATAGATGACGTACGCCTGCCGCCCGGCGGCGCACTCGCTGCGGATGAACTCGTAGATTCGCGCCCGCGCTTCGTCGGTGCGGAGCGCGGCCTTCACCGCCCCCCGCCCTGGCGGGCGCTCGCGCAGCTGCGTGACATCGAGATCGCCGTAGAGTGTCAGCGCAAGGGAGCGTGGGATCGGCGTGGCCGTGAGGAGCAGGACGTCGGGGGCATCGCCCTTTTCGACCAGCGCCGCTCGCTGCTCCACCCCGAAGCGGTGCTGCTCGTCGATCACCGCGAGCCCCAGGCGTTGGAACGTCACCGATTCCTGAATGAGCGCGTGCGTGCCGACGATCACGCGCGAGGCTCCGCGGGCCATCCGCTCCCGCGCCGCCGCCTTCTCCGCCGCCGTGAAGCGGCCGATCAGGAGCTCGGGCCGGATGGCGAGCGGCTCGAGCAGCTGGGTAAGCGTGGCAAAGTGCTGCTCGGCCAGGAGCTCGGTGGGCGCCATGATCGCAGCCTGGTAGTCGTTCTCCACCGCGAGCAGCATCGCGAACAACGCGACCACGGTCTTCCCCGTGCCGACGTCGCCCATCAACAGGCGGTGCATCCGCAGCGGCGCCGTCATGTCGTCGGCGATCTCCCGGATCGCCTGGCGCTGGTCCGCGGTCAGCTCGAAGGGGAGGTGCTCCTTGAGCCTGGTCGTCAGCTCGCGTTTCAGCTCGAACCGGATCCCGGCCCGGGCTCGCTTCGCCAGGAACCGCGCCCGCGCCTGCACCAGCTGCTGATCGAAGAACTCGTCGAACGCGAGCCGCCGGCGCCCGGCCTCGGCCTGGGGCAACGTCTCGGGGCGATGGACGGCGGCGAGGGCGGTGCGAAGCTCGGAGATCCCGACGCGCTCGCGCAGCGGCTTCGGGTGGGGGTCCCGGGCGAGGGCGAGCAACGCCTCGAGGTGCTGGTTGATCAGGGCGCGGATCTGCTTGTGGGAGAGGCCCGCGGTGGCGGGATACACCGGGAGGATCAAGCCACGATCGGGGCCCGTTTCGCCCTCTTCCGCCAGGACGATGAACTCCCGCGGCACCACCTGGCGGCCGTGGTAATAGCGCACCGGGCCGGTTACGAGCAGCAGCTGCCCCTTCTTGATGGTCCGCTCGAGGAACGGCTGGCCGGGCCAGGCGCACTCGAGCAGCCCGCTGTCGTCCTTGAGCACCGCGCGGAACACGCGCAGTCCGCGACGCGTGGGGAGGATCCCCGTCGTGACGACCCGCCCGACGCAACTCACTTCTGTGCCCATCTGGGCCCGCGCCAGCGGAGTGATGGTGGTGGCGTCGAGGTAACGGTGGGGCGCGTGATAGAGGAGGTCGCCGACCGTCCGCACGCCGAGGCGGCCGAGCGCTTCGGCGCGCCTGGGACCGACCCCTTTGAGGTATTTGACGGACGTCGCGAGGTCGAGTGGCATCAGCCCGCGGGATCCCCCGCCGCCGCGACCAGCTTCGACACGATGCGCTCCAGCGCGGGCTCGAGCTCCGCATCCGGCACGTGGGCGAGCCGGTCCATGATCGCCGTGGTCGCGGCGACGCCGAAGTCGGCCTCGAGCAACACCCGCTCGGCCTCGTCGCGCGCTGCCGGATCGCGACGCGTGAACACGCTGGCCAACGTCGCCCACAGCCCCATCAGGGCAGCCCCATCCGCCGCCGCCACGCCCATTCCGCCGCGAACGCGGCGACGGCGATTACGAACAGCCACCAGCGGTCCCGCAACCCCACGCTCTCCCGCCGCTCGGCCGGGAGTCCCGCCTGCGCCGTGAGCACCGCCGCGGCCGGCCGCCACTCAGCGGAGTAGGTTTCCACCGCAACCAGGCCGCGCTCGCCGCCGTCGTCCGCCGCGTAGCGGTACACCCCCGGCGGGAGCCGCAGCTCGGCGCGGCCGTCGGCATCGAAGCGCACGGTGTCGACCCGCTCGGCGGGGCCGGCCTGAAGGCTGATCCTCACGTCCTGCGGCGACCCCATCCCCGTCCAGCGCCAGACCAAAGGCAAGCCATTGGGAGTTTCCAGGGCCACCGGCACGAACCTCTCCCCTCTCCCCTCTCCCCCACCGAGTAACCAGTCCGCCAGCGAGGCGATGAACGACCGATAGGCGAGCCCCGCTGCGCCGCCCCGGAAGCTCCACCGCCACAGCCCGCTGGCCGCGACTGTCGCCTGACGCGCGCCCCCCCCGTCGCGGCGGGTGAGCAGCACGATCGGCTGCGGAGTGCCGCGGCGCGCGAGACGCGCCGTCAGCACGACGATCGCGCTGCTGTCGGGGAGCAGGTCCACCGCCGAGCTCGCGGGGGGCAGCGAATCCCACGGCAGCCCCGCGAGCAGCCCGGCGAGCGGCGAGGGCGGCGGCGGCTGGACGTACCAGTCGCCCTCCCGTCCGCGCGTCGTGGGCCACGCCAGCACCGCCGCGCGCGGGGCGAGACGGATGCGCCCGTGACGCGCCGGGTCCCCGGCGAGCACGACGAGCCGCGCGGCGTCCACGGCGCGCTGCACGTCACTCACCGCCACCGCCGCGAGCGTCGCTCCATCGCGCCAGCCACGGGCCGGCTCGGCTTCGACGAAGGTCTTCACCGGGACGCGTGCCACCTCGCCCAGCGCGCGCGCCAGGAAGCGCGTCTCCCAGTCAGGCGGCGCGGCGAGGATCACCGCGGCGGGCAGAGGGCTCACCTCGATCAGGAACAGGCGGGCGTCGTCCCGGGGCTCGGGATCGTTCGTCCCTACCAGCCGCACCTCAAGGGCGTGCCAACCGGGAAAGGGGAAGCGGGAAGCGGGAAGCGTCAGTTCCGCGGATACCGTACCGCTGTCGGGCAACGTGACATCGCGCGACGCGAGCCGCCTACCGGCGCTGACGACGAGCGTTGCACGCTTCCCGCTTCCCCGTTCCCGCTTCCCGGCCGTTCCATAGGCGATGCTGAGCCGAACCGTGTCCTGGGCGCTGACGCGCCGCGGTCCTGCGACGCCCGCGACGAACGCGTCAGGGAAGTCGTCCCGGGGCAGGAGCACGACTCGCGGCCGCCGCCGCAGGTCCGGCGGCAAGTCGGCGACATCCTCGACGGCGCCGTCGGTCACGACCGTGATGGCACCGCCGCGGGCCGCAGCCGCCTCGAGTGCCGGGCCCAGGCGGCTCGCCCCGTCGCCGGGGGGCGCTGAATCGAACCCCGCGACGCCCCCCCCGAACCGCCAGATCACGCCGCCCCCTTCACTGCCCTTGGCCGCGAGTACCCGCGCCGTGTCGAGCGCCGCGCGCCACGCTCCACCCTGGCCGGCCATGCTGAGCGAGGCGTCCAGCAGGACGAGCGGTTGGGCGTCTTCGGGAAGCGCGCGCGAGCGTGCCGGGTTCCAGAGCAGCAGCATCAACGCGAGCACGGCGGCGGCCCGCAGCAGGACCAGCCCGGGGGTCAGGCGGTGAGACACGCGAGCGCCTGCGCGAGGGTGAAGCGGCCTTCGTACAGCGCGCGCCCGACGACGGCGCCGGCGAGCCCCGCCGCCCGCACGCGCGCCAGGTCCTCGAGCGACGCCACGCCGCCGCTCGCGACGACGTCGAGCCCCAGGGCTGCGATCGCGCGCGCGCCGTCCACGTCCGGCCCGGCCAGCGCGCCGTCGCGTGTCACATCGGTGTACACCACGGTGTGGATTCCCTGGGCGCGCACGCGTCGCGCCAACTCCGCGACGGTGAGGTCGAGCGCGCCGGTACCCGCCGCGCCGCGCGGCACCAGGCGGCCGCCCTTCGCGTCGATCGCGACGGCCACCCGCTCCGCCCCGTGCCGGGAGAGGAGACGGGTGAGCCGCGCGGCGTCGGCGGCCGCCGCGGCGCCGACCACGACGCGCGCCGCGCCCCAGTCGAGCATTTCCGTGATCGCCTCCTCCGTGGCGAGGCCGCCGCCCACCTGCACGCGGAGGTCGGCATCCGCAAGGAAGCGGCGCGCCAGCGCGCGGTTGTCCCCCCGGCCGTACGCGCGGTCCAGGTCCACGAAGTGCACCCAGCGTGCCCCGGCCGCGGCGAAGGCGCGCGCCACAGCGAGCGGGTCGTCAGGATGCCCCGGCGGCACGCGCGCCATGCGCCCGCCCTGCACGTCGACGGCGGGATACAGGTCCACGATTGTGGGGAAACTTAATCGTCGCGCGCGGAGACGGACGGCGATCCCGGCGGCGCGGGGGGCAGGAGCTCGGCCAGCAGCGCCGCGCGCACCTGCTCGTAGCGGGTCTTGTACCTCGCCGGCACCGGAGTGCCCTCCCCCACGCTCTTGCGCTGCGGGTTGGTGGCGCGGCCGTTCACCAGGAACTCGTAGTGGAGGTGCGGGCCCGTGGAGAGTCCGGTGGAGCCGACGTATCCGATCGTCTGCTGCTGCTTGACCCGCGCCCCCACGCGGAGCCTCGCGCCGAAGCGGGACAGGTGGCCGTAGCGCGTACGGATCCCGTTGGCATGGCGCAGCTCGACCAGGTTGCCATACCCACCCTCGCGGCCGGCCTGGGTCACGACCCCGTCGGCCGTCGCGCGCACGGGCGTGCCGGCCGATGCCGAATAATCGATCCCCTGGTGATTGCGCCACGTCTTCAGAACGGGATGGAAACGCCCCCCGAACCGGCTCGAAATGCGGCGGAACTCCAGCGGGTTCCGCAGGAACGCGCGCCGGAGTGACCGCCCCCGCTCATCGTAGAATGCCCCGCGCGCGGAATCGCCCTCGAAGTAGAACGCGAAGCTGGGGGTCTTCGCCACGTCGACGCGCGCGGCGAGAATGCGGCCGAAGCGGCGCTCCCCCTCCGGCGACTCGAGCCGCTCGAACAGCACCGTGAAACGGTCCCCCGGTCGGATGTCGCGGGTGAAGTCCACTTCCCAGTCGTACACGTCGGCGATCGCCCAGGCGAGCTCGCGGCGCTCATTCGCGGGGAGCAGCGTCTCGGCCACCGCCTGGTCGAGCGCGTCGTACAGCGACGTTTCGATGCCGCCCTCGATGCGAGAGCGGGTCGCGACCCAGGGAATGACCTCCTCCGTCTGCACCCAGCCGGTGTCGCCACCGCGGCGGGTGAGCCAGATGCGCCGCTCGGGCGAGGGGCGGATCATCACGCGGTCGGCGACCCGCGCGTGCTTCACGCGGCGGAACTCGAAGCGCTGTCCCTGGCGGAGCCGGCGCGGCTCCAGCGCGGTGGCGGCGACGAGGAGGTTGCCGTAGTCCCGCCCGGCGATCCCGGCGCGCGCCAGCACGTCAGCCAGAATCTCGCGGCGGCCCAGCGAGTCGCCGAAATGCTCGTAGGCGTCGGTGACGACGATCGCGCGCGCCACCGGAAGGCGGCGCGCCGCCCAAACGGCGCTCGCCGCCCAGTACATCCCACCCGCCACCACGGCGCTCGCGGCGACGTAGTGGCTCACGCGCCAGGCCATTAGTCCATCTGACGGCGGATGAAGGTCGGGATCTCCATCTCATTCACCTCAGGCGGGGCAGAGGACGCGCTCCCGCCCGAGGACCGGCGCACCGGGGCCTCGGCTGGCTTCACATATCCCGGCGGCGGCACCGGCGTGGGCCGGGAGACCCGATGCTGGAACGGCAGCACGCCCGGCGTGACGCGGCTCCCGATGACGGATTCTGCCGCCATAGCCGTCTGCCGGTCGAAGCCGGTCGCGATGACGGTGATCCGCACCTCGCCGTGCATGGCGGGGTCGTTCACGGCGCCGAAGATGATCTCCGCCTCATCGCCCGCGGCGTCATGGATCGCCTCGCTGATCTGGGTCACTTCGCCCAGGGTGAGGTCTTCTCCACCGGTGATGTTGATGAGCACTCCCGTGGCGCCCGCGATCGAGACGTTGTCGAGCAGCGGGCTCGAGATCGCCTGCTGCGCAGCCTCCATCGCGCGGTTCTCGCCGCGGCCGGTGCCCGTGCCCATCAGAGCCGAGCCGCCGTTCTGCATCACGGTGCGCACGTCGGCGAAGTCCACGTTCACAAGCCCCGTCACGCAGATGAGCGAGGAGATCCCCTGTGTGGCGTGGAGCAGCACTTCGTCCGCCTTCTTGAGGGCGTCCTGGAACGGGATCCCCTTGCCGACCACCGCGAGCAGCCGCTCGTTCGGCACCACGATCATCGTGTCCACGTGCTTGCGCATCTCGGCGATGCCCATTTCCGCCTGGCGCATCCGCTTGCGGCCCTCGAACAGGAACGGCTTGGTGACGATGCCGATCGCGAGCGTCCCCAGGTCCCTGGCGATCTGGGAGATGATGGGGGCCGCGCCCGTGCCGGTGCCGCCACCCATGCCGCAGGTGACGAACACCAGGTCCGCGCCTTGGAGGGCGTGCAGCACCTCGTCGCGATTCTCCTCGATCGCCTGGCGGCCGATTTCCGGCCGCGCGCCGGCGCCCAGGCCGCGCGTCAGCTTCTTGCCGATCTGGACTTTGACGTCGGCCCTGTTGTTGAGGAGGGCCTGGGCGTCGGTGTTGACCGAGATGAACTCGACGCCGGTGACGCCTTCATCGACCATGCGGTTCAGGGCGTTGCCGCCGCCGCCCCCGACGCCGACGACCTTCATCCGCGCGTTCTGCGATACGGTCTCTTCGAGCTCGAAGATCATGGTTCCCTCGGGTCCCCGATCAGAAGAAGTCCTGCAGCCACCGCTTGAGCGGTCCGATCCATCTGTCCACTCCCGCCCCCCCGACCAACAGCCCGCCGGGGGCGGCGCCCTGCGCCACTTTCCGCGCCGCGTACAGCACCAGCCCCACCGGCACCGCGTAGCGCGGTGCCTGCACACTGTCCACGAGCCCCGAGATGCCGAGCTCGGGCGTGCCGGTGCGCACCGGCACGGCGAACGCCTCGCGCGCGAGCTCCACCATCCCCGGCAGGTGCGCCGTGCCGCCTGTCAGCACTACGCCGGCCGGCAGCCGTCCGCCCGCATACCCCGCTCGCTCGAACTCGCGCCCCACCAGCTGGAAGACCTCGTCCACACGCTGGTGGATGATGTGCGCCAGGAGCTGCCGCGACGCCTGACGCGCGCCCTGGCCCGGGGTGGACGGGAGGTTGACCATCTCCGACGCGTCCACGAGCGGCTCGTACGCGACGCCGTAGCGTTCTTTGAGCCGCTCCGCGTCCACGTGTGTCACGCCGAGCCCCTGCACCAGGTCGTTCGTGACGTGCGCTCCGGCGAACTTGAGCGACGCGAGGTGGCGGATCTTTCCTTCGTGGAAGATCGCCACGCCGGTCGAGCTGCCGCCCACCTCCACCAAGGCGACGCCCAGCTCTTTCTCGTCGTCGGTCAGCACCGCGTACGACGCCGCGAGCGGCTCGAGCACCAAGCCCGCGACGCGGTAGCCGGCGCGCTGCACGCTCTTGCGGAGATTCTGGGCAGCCGTGGACTGCACGGTCACCAGGTACATCTCCACCTCGAGCCGCATCCCGGTCATCCCGACCGGGTCACTGACCTTGCCCTGTCGATCGACCGTGTACTCCTGCGGGATCTCGTGCAGGAGCTCGGTGTCGCGCGCCATCGAGATCGCCCGGGCGACATCGTGAACGCGTTTCACGTCATCCGGCACGATTTCCTCATCCGTCACCGCGACGACGCCCGCCTCAGTCCGCGTCGCGATCATCTCGCCCGCGATGCCGCAGGTGACGGCGGCCGCCTTCACGCCCGCCATCCGCTCGGCGTCCCGCAACGCGGCCGTGACCGAGCGCGTGGTCTCCTCGATGTCACGCACCACGCCGCGCCGCACGCCCGCATTCTTGGCGAGCCCGACGCCGAGCACCTTGGCGAGCGGCGTTCGCGGCAGGTCGCCCACGACCTCCGCGATCACGGCGCAGGTCTTGGTGCTGCCGATGTCGAGCCCCGCCACCAGCTGGCGCTCCGCCATCAGGCGCTCGCCTTCCGCCGCACGACCACCTGGCCGGCGTAGCGCGCGTCGAGCTCCACATACGGGCGCGCTTTCGCGGCCAGATCCTGCGCGACCTGCACCACGGCTCGAATGACCTCCGGCCCGGCGTCCGGTCGCAGCAGGACGCGGCGGGCATCCAGTTCCAGGAGCACGTCGCCGCGGCTGCCTCGCCAGCGGCGCGCGGCGGTGATGTCTTGAAACAGCGCCGGGTCCACCGCCTGGACCAGCGCCACGACACCGATCACCGCGGAGTCCGCCGCGGCCGCCACCGGGAGATCGAGCCCCGAGCGCGCCGGATCGAACGGCAACGCGCGCCCGGCGGCGTCGACCACCACCATTCCCCGGGGGCCGGGCACGAGCGCCACCGCGTCCACTTCCCGCACGATCACCTTCAGCGCCGCCGGGAGCCGCCGCACCACCCTCGCGTCGGCGACGCCGCGCAGCCCGCGCACGCGCGCAGTCAGGAGTCGCGTGTCGTCGAATACGCTCGCCCTGGGCTGCAGTCGCAGCACCCCGATCACCGCGTCGGGCGAGAGGTTCCGAATCCCCACGAGCTCGATCTGTCGCACCCGAAAGAACTCGAGGTGCCGCAGCGCGCGCGGCGCGCCGAACCAGATCCCCACGACGCCGACGCCGCCGACGATCGCAACCCACGCGCGGTGCGAGAGCGCGGGGAACCGGAAGCGGGGTTTCACCGGTCCTTCCCCAGCCGTTCGAGCAGCTCAGGCCCCACTCGCGTCACGTCACCCGCGCCCAGCGTGAACACCACGTCGCCCGGACGCACGGCCTCGGCGACCCGATCCGCGAGCTCGGCCCGCTCGCGCACCGCCACCGTCGCCGCGCCCGCCGCGATCGCGCCGCGCGCGACCAGCTCGGCCGTCACGCCGGGCAGCGGTGCCTCGCGCGCCGCGTAGATCGGCGCCACCACGACCACGTCTGCCGCCGCGAGCGCCTGGCCCAGCGCCGTACCGTGCAGCGCCGTCCGCGAGTAGAGATGCGGCTGGAACACCGCGACCAACCGGCGCCCGGGAAACACCTGCCGGGCCGCCGCGACCGTCGCGGCCACCTCCGTCGGGTGGTGCGCGTAATCGTCCACCACCACGACGCCTCCCGCCTCCCCAAGCCGCTCGAAGCGTCGGCCCACACCACTGAACTCCGCGAGGGCGCCGGCGCACACATCCACGTCCGCGCCCAGCTCGTGCGCCACCGCCAGCGCCGCCGCGGCATTCCGCACGTTGTGCAACCCCGGCACCCGCAGCCGCAACCCGACGGACCGGCCGCCGGGCACCTCGATGGTCGCACGGGACCCGGAAGGATCGAACTCCGGCTCCCGGATGCGCACATCGGCGCCTACGCCCAACCCGACCCGCCACACCGGCACCGTCAGCATCGCGGCCACGCGCGCCGCGCCCGCATCGTCGGCCCCCGCGATCACCCGCCGCGCCCGCCCCGCGAACTCTCCGAATGCCTGCTCGAGCGCCGTCATCGTGCCGTAGCACTCGAGGTGGTCGGCCTCGACGTTGTTGATCACCGCCACCGCCGGCGTGAGCGCCAGGAACGCGCGATCGAACTCGTCCGCTTCGACCACGAACAGGTCCCGCCCTCCGACCCGGGCGTTGCCGCGCCACTTTGCGACGCGGCCGCCGGCGAGTCCCGTGGGATCCCGCCCGGCGGCCGCCAGCGCCTCCGTGACCATCACCGTGGTGGTCGTCTTTCCGTGGGTCCCTGCGACCCCCACGACGGTCCCGCCGGCTACCGCCGCGCTCAGCGCATCCGCCCGGCGCACGACCGGAATCCCCAAAGCGCGGGCCCGCGCCAGCTCCGGGTGCTCCCGGCCCACTGCGGCAGTGACCACTACCGCCCGGGCGCCTTCCACGTGCCGGGCATCGTGCCCCTGCCAGACCTCCACTCCCAGGGCGGTCAGATCAGCCGCCCCGGAAGTGTCAGTATCACAACCGGTTATCTTCACACCCTGGTGCTCGGCGATCAGCGCCAGAGCACCCATCCCCGCGCCGGCGATGCCCACAAAGTGGATCGGACGGGGATCCCCAGGTGCAAACAAGGTCATCTGTGGGGGCCTAATATAGGGATTCTACTAAACTTGCGAAAGTGCTTGAAGTTATCAAAGTAGCGTCAAAATACTTGACACAATAGCCTTGGACGACTCCGGATGTCCCCGGACCCGGGCGCCGGCCGCGAGTGCCTCGAGCCGTGTCCGGTCTGCGGCAAGTCCGTTGACCAGCTCTGCCAGGGCCCCCGGCGTCAGCTCCTTCTCCGGCAAGTGGATCGCCGCGCCGGCTGCGGCGAGCGCGCGCGCGTTGTGCGCCTGGTGATCCGCCGCCGCCGTCGGCAGCGGCACCAGCACGCTCGGTTTGCCCCACGCGCACAGCTCCGCGACCGTCAGCGCGCCGGCGCGACACACGACGAGGTCGGCGGCCCGATACGCCGGGGCCATCGGATCGAAGAATCCGCGCACGGCCACCTGCCCCGACCGCGCGAACGGCGTGTAGCGCTCGGCGTGCGTGGTGCCGGTTCCCCACAACACATTGACCCGATCGAGCAGCCCGCGCGCGAGCGCGCCGGCGAGCGCTTCGTTGATCGCCCGCGCTCCCTGGCTCCCGCCGAACACGAGTACGCAGGGCCGAACGGGATCGAGCCCGAACTCGCGCACCGCTGCCGCGCGGTCCCCCGTTCCGGGCTCCGGCGGGCGAATCGGGTTGCCGTGCACCAATACCTCGGTCGCCGGGCCGAGTCGGAGCCGGGCCCGCGCTTCCGGGAAGCCGAGGTGCACCTGCCGCGCGCGCCGGGCGAGCCAGCGCGTCGTGATCCCCGGAAACGCATCCGACTCCTGCAGCACGATGGGGAGGCCGCGGCGCTGGGCGAGCCACAGCACCGGGCCGGCGGCGTACCCGCCGGTGCCGATTACGAGTACCGGCCGCTCTGCGTCCAGCACGCGCGACACGGCGCGCCACACTCGCCACGCGACGAGCGGCCAGCGTACGTTGCGCCACCAGGCGCGACGGTGGATCGGCTCGAGCGGGAGGAGATGGTAGCGGAAGGGATAGCGCGGTAGCACCTGGGATTCGATTCCCCGCTGGGCGCCGACCAACACCGGCTGGACATCGGGACGCGCCTCGGCAAGGGCGCGGGCGAGGGCGAGGGCGGGCATCAGGTGGCCGCCGGTCCCGCCGCCCGCGATGAGGACCCTCATGCGACGGATTGGAGTGTAGTCATCCCGCCCTCCGCCGCGCATGCCCGACGCTCGCCAGCACGCCCGTGGCGGCGAGGGAGACGATGAGGCTCGAGCGGCCGTACGAAATGAACGGCAGGGTGATGCCGGTCGCCGGGATCACGGCGAGACTCACGCCGATGTGCAGCACGGCGCCGAGTCCCACGAGCGCGGTGATGCCGACCGCGAGCAGTTGCCCGAACGGATCGGGCGCGGACTTGGCGATCCGGAAGCCGAGCCACACGAACACGCCGAACAGCAGGGCGATGAGCACCACGCCGACGAGTCCCCACTCCTCGCCAATCGTCGAGAAGATGAAGTCCGAGTACGCGTACGGCAGGTAGCCGAGCTTCTGCTGTCCCTGGCCGAAGCCGACGCCGAACACCTGTCCCGCCCCGATACCCACCAGGGACTGGTGCACCTGCCAGGTCGCCTCGCTCGGCGCGCTGCCGGGGTTGAGGAAGCTGAGCACGCGTGCGAGGCGGTACTGCGCGTTCGCGACGGCCCCATAGAGGAGCGGCATCGCCGCCACGGCGAGCGCCAGGAAGTGGCCGATGCGGGCACCGGCGCTGAACAGCACCACACCGGCCAGCATCGCCACGAGGAGCGCCATGGAAAGGTTGGGCTCGAGGAAGATGAGGCCGGCGATGGGCCCGATGATCACGAGGAACGGCAGCACACCGCGGCGCAACGTCCGGATCTGGTCGCCCTTCTTGGCGGCGAGCATCGCGGTCCACACGACCACGGCGTACTTGGCGAACTCGGAGGGCTGCAGCGTCATCACGCCAAGGTCCACCCAGCGGCGGGCGCCGTTGATGGTGGGGGCAATCGCGTGGGTCAACGGCAAGAGCGGGATCACCAGCAGCACAGCCACGATCGCCACGAGCGGCCACGCCGCTCGCTGCCAGACATGGTAGTCCAGCCGGGCGAGGATCGTGGCGAGCAGCCCACCGATCACGGCGCCCAACGCCTGACGCAGCGCGAACGACGCCCCGACCTGGCGCCCCGAGGTGGTGAGGAGGCTCGAAGCGCCGTACACTGCCGCCAAGCCGAACACGACGAGCACGGCGGCGACGACGGCCAGCAGCCGGGTTTCCCAGCGCAGCTCGGTCACATCGCCTCCACCAGACGGCGGTACACGGCGCCGCGCTCCTCATAGTTGTTGAACATGTCGTAGCTCGAGCAGGCGGGCGACAGCAGCACCGCGTCGCCCGGCGCCGCCGCGCGCCGCGCCCGCGCGACCACGTCTTCGAAGCTGCCCCCGCCCTCGAGCGGCAGGGCGCCCCTGAGGTCCTGTTCGACAAGCGGGCCGGCCTCGCCGTAGGCGATGACGAGCTTGCACTTCCCCTGGAGCAGCGGCGCGAGCCGGGTGTACGGCTCCCCCTTGTGCCGGCCGCCCAGCAACAGGACGAACGGCCGAGACATCGCCTCCACGGCGACGACAGTCGAAGCGATGTTCGTTGCCTTGGAGTCGTTGATCCACAACACGCCGCTCACCTCGCGCACGGGCTCGAGGCGGTGCGGCAGGGCGTGAAACGAGCGCAGCCCCTCCCCGATAAGGACGGGCGACACACCGGCTTCGTGCACCGCCAGCGCCGCGGCGAGGGCGTTGGCGACGTTGTGGTCGCCGATGAGCGCGAGGGCATCGCGCGGCACGAGGCCCGTCCCACCGAGCATCAGCCGCCGCTCGCCGCGGTCGAACCAGGCGTCGGCGGGTCGGGCGAGCGAGAACAGGGCGTGCCGCCCCTTGGCGCTGCGCGCGAGCTCCAGCACGGCGGCGTCGTCGCCGTTCAGGACCCAGACGTGGTCGTCCGCGGCGTTGCGGAAGAGCAGTCGCTTGTCGGCATAATACGCCTCCACCGACCGATAGCGATCGAGATGGTCGGGGGCGAGGTTCGTGACGATCCCGATCGCGGGCGCGAAGTGGGGGCTGTCGTGCAGCTGGAACGACGAGACCTCGACGGCGAGCCACGCGTAGCGGTCGGGCGACACCGCGATGTCGGCGAGCGGCCGACCGATGTTCCCCGCCGCTTCGACCGAGAGCCCGGCGACCCGGAGCAGGTGCGCCACGAGCGCCGTGGTGGTGGTCTTGCCGTTGGTTCCGGTGATCGCGATGCAGCGGACGCCCTGCGGCTCCAGGACGAGGAACCCGAGGTCGATCTCGGAGACGATCGGGACCCCCGCCTCGCGCGCCGCGGCGAGCGGCGGCGCGCCAGGCGGCACCCCCGGGGAGACCACCACCCCCGCCGCGGCACGGATCTTGGCGAGGTCGTGGCGGCCCACGTCCACCTCGACGCCCGGCAGCGCGCGCAGCGCGGCGATCGCGTCGCCGCCGTACGGATGGTCCGAGGCGTCGCTGGCGTAGACCCGCACGCCCTCGCGCGCGAGCAGTTGCGTCGCGGCCACCCCGCTCTTGCCCAACCCGATGACGGCCACGACGCCACGACGCCACGCCTCGGGAACGATCATCGGATCTTGAGCGTCGCGAGGGCGATCAGGGAGCACAGCACGCCGAGGATGTAGAACCGCATCACCACCTGCGGCTCCGCCCAGCCGAGTTTCTCGAAGTGATGGTGCAGCGGAGCCATGCGGAACACCTTGTGCGAGTCGGCGTATTCCTTGCCGCGGCGCTTCCTGTTCCAGCGGTAGACGTAGACCTGGAGCAACACCGATACCGTCTCCGCCACGAAGACGCCGCCGGCGATCAGCAGCAGGAATTCGGCCTTGAGCATGATCGCCACCGCGCCGAGCGCGCCACCGATGGCGAGCGATCCGGTGTCCCCCATGAAGACCTGGGCGGGGTGCGCGTTGAACCAGAGGAAGCCGAGCGCCGCCCCCATCAGCGCGCCGCAGAAGACAGCCAGCTCCCCCGCCCCAGACAAGTAGAGGACGCCGAGGTAGCGCGCGGCGTCCACGCGGCCGAACAGGTACGCGAACACCGCGAAGGTCCCCCCCACGATCGCCGTAAGCCCGGTGGCGAGGCCGTCGAGGCCGTCGGTGAGGTTCACGGCGTTGGAGCTCGCCGTGACGACGAACGTTACGAAGCCCAAGTAGAGCGGCCACGGCAGCACGAGCAGGATGTACTTGAGGAGCGGCAGCTGGGTACCGGTCGGCGGGACTCGCACAGCGAGCGGTGCGAGGATCAGGACCAGCCCCAGCGCGAGGCCGAACGACACCTGCCCCGTGAGTTTCCACCGCGCGACGAGCCCCTGCGACTTGCCGCGCACGATCTTCAGGTAGTCGTCAATAAAGCCGATGGCCCCCATCCAGAGCGTGGCCCCCACCGCGACGAGCACGTAGCGGGTATCGAGCCGCGCCCACAGCAACGTGGGCACGACGGTCGCGAGGAGGATGATCAGGCCCCCCATCGTGGGCGTGCCGCGCTTGCCTTGGTGGCTGCTCGGGCCCTCCGCCCGCACCACCTGCCCCACCTTCCGCTCCCGCAGCGCCCGGATGATCCACGGTCCCAGCACGAACGCGCACAACAGCGCCGTGACGGTCGCGCCGGCGGCCCGGAAGGTGATGTAATTGAAGAGATTGAACAGGATGTGCTGCCGGGCGAGCGGTGCGAGCAGATGATAGAGCACGTCTGGTGATCCCCGCCGCTAGTGGAGGTAGCCCAGTACCCGCTCGAGGGCGACACCGCGCGACGCTTTGAGCAGGACGACTTCGTTCCCCTGCAGCGCCTGCTGGAGCTTCGGCCCCAGCGCTTCGGCGTCGGGCGCGGTGATGAGCCGGCCGCCCAGCACGCGGCGTTCGGGTTCGAAGGCCGGCGCGAACGCGCCGACGGCCGCCACGAGCGCGGGGTCCAGCGCCGCGATTTCGCGCGCCGCCGCCGCGTGCAATTTGTCACTCTCCGGCCCCAGCTCCAACATCGAGCCGACCACGACGGCGAGCGGCCGGCCGCGCCGCGCGGCGAGCCAGCGAGCGAACTCCACCGCGGCCCGGAGCGACGCCGGGTTGGCGTTGTAGGTGTCGTCGATAACCGTCAGCCGACCGAGTTCGGTCACGCCCCCCCGCCCGCCCGGCAGGTGGACGCCGGCCAACGCCGGGACTGCCCGGGACGGCTCGATCCCCGCCTGCTCGGCCACCGCCAGGGCGAGCATCGCGTTGTCGATCTGGTGGAAGCCCGCGACCGGGATCGTGACCTCCTGCTCCCTCCAGCGGATCCGGGGGCGTCCCGCGTCGTCCAGCTCCGCGGTGCCCGGCCGCACGTCTGCCGGCCGGTGACGCCCGGCCACCACGGTGCGCGCGCGCCGCCGGACCTCCGCGGCGAGCGCGGGTGGATCGGTGCCCACGACCGCCACGGCCACACCGTCCGCGAGCGCGACCTTTTCCCGCAACACCCCCTCGAACGACCCGAAGCCCTCCACATGGGCGTAGCCGACGTTCGTGATCACCGCGACCGTCGGCTCGATGATGGCACGCAGCCGCGGGATCTCCCCGGGGAGGCTGCCGCCGGCCTCGATGACGAACGCTGCCGCGTCGTCCGGGGCGGCAAGGATCGTGAGCGGCACCCCGACCAGGTTGTTGAGGTTGCCGGTGGTGGCGTGGGTGCGGTACTTCGAGGCCAGGGCGGCCCGGATCATCTCCTTGGTGCTGGTCTTCCCGCTCGACCCCGTGACGGCGACCACGGGGCTCCCCGGCGGCAGGAGCCGTCGCCGCGCGTGCGCGAGCTGTCCCAGGGCCACCAGGGTATCCGAGACCTCGAAGAACGCCAGCCCGTCCACGCGCGTGGTGCCACGCCGCACGACGGCGCCCGCGGCGCCCGCGGCCCTTGCCTGCGCGAGGAAATCGTGCGCGTCGAACCGGTCGCCTGTTAACGCGACGAACAGCTCGCCGCCCTTGAGTTGCCGCGTGTCGGTGGACACCCCGGTGAAGCGCAGGCCGGGGTGCCCCGGCACGCCGAGGGCGTGGCAGATGGCTTCCGAGTCCCACACCATCACCACCCCTCCCCGAATTCAGAATGCAAAACGCAGAATGCAGAATGGATCGATCGGCGTTCCCGCGGCGGCACGAGCTCCCCTTTCAATTCCGCCTTTTGCATTCTGCATTCTGGATTCATTGCGCCCCCAGCTCGCGCACGATGGCGCGTTCGTCGAACGGCAGCTTCTCGGTGCCGATCACCTGGTAGGTCTCGTGCCCCTTGCCGCAGAGGAGGATCGTATCGCCCGCCCGGGCGATCGCGAGCGCGCGCGCGATCGCCTCGCGGCGGTCCACGAAGCGCTCGTGCGGCCGGCCGCCCATGCCCGCGGCGACCTCGTCGAGGATGCGGTTCGGGTCCTCGGTGCGCGGGTTGTCGGATGCGAGGATCGCCACGTCGGCGAGGCGGACCATGCTCTCGCCCATGGGGGCACGCTTGCCGCGGTCCCGGTCGCCCCCGGCGCCCGACACGACGATCACCCGTCCCGGTGTGAGCGGCCGCACGGTCTCGAGCGCCCGCTCGAGCGCGTCGGGGGTGTGGGCGTAGTCGCGCAAGATGGTGCACGGCATGGTCGCGATCCGCTCCATCCGCCCCGGCACCTGCGGCGCTCCGGTCAGCCGTTCGGCGATCTCCTCGACCGCGAGTCCGAGCCCCCAGGCGCACGCCGCGACGCCGAGGGAGTTCACCACGTTGAAGCGGCCGAGCAGGGGCAGGCGCACGTCGGCGCTGCCGGCGGGCATGACGAGGGTGAAGCGCGACCCGAGCGCATCGGCGGTGATCTTCCTCGCCGTGACTTCCCCGCCTCGCTCGCCAAAGGTGACGCGGCGGCGCTCGTGCCGCAGCCGCTGCCACGCCGGGTCGTCGGCGTTCACGACCTCGAGCCCGTTGCTGGCGACGTAGGTCGAGAGCCTCGCCTTGGCCTTGAAGTAGTCCTCGAGCGTCTTGTGATAGTCGAGGTGGTCGCGCGTCAGGTTGGTGTAAATGGCGGCGCGGAACACGAGGCCGTCCACCCGCCCCTGGTCGAGGCTATGCGACGAAACTTCCATCGTGGCGCTGCGCGCGCCGCGGGCGACTAGCGCGGCGAGGGTCGCCTGGAGGTCGATCGGGCCGGGAGTCGTGAGGGTCCCCGCCTCGCTCGGCACCGGCTCGCCCTGGGGGTCGAACGCGCCCAGGGTGCCGATCGAGCCCGTCGGCTCTAGCGCGTTGAGGACATGGCGTGAGAGCGTGACGGTGGTCGTCTTGCCGTTGGTGCCGGTGACGCCGACCAGGTTGAGGCGGGCCGCCGGCCGGCCGAACCACGCCTCGGCGGCGACGGTGGCGGCGCGGCGCCCGTCCCGGATCACAATCTGCGGCAGCGCCGCTTGCTGCTGCATCTCGACCAGCGCGGCCGCCGCGCCGCTCGCCGCCGCGGCACCCACGAACTGATGCCCGTCCTGCACCGCGCCGCGGACCGCGCAGTAGAGCATCCCGCGCTGGAGCTTCCGCGTGTCCGCGGTGAGGCCCGTGATCTCGGGAAGCCCCGCAGGAGCCTCCACGAGCTGCTGCGCCTGCCGCAACGCCGCGACGATTCCCTCGAGCTGGTTCATGGACGATCCGTCGCGAACAGCGTCACCGTCGAGCCTGCGCGGGCGCGTTCCCCCGCCGCGGGCCAAGTGTGATCGACCGCGCCCCAGCCCTTCAGCACCACGCGGAAGCCGCGCCGGTGCAGTGCATGTACCGCCTCGCGGATCGGGCGGCCGCCGACGTCCGGCACGGCGCGCTCGGGGCCCGTGGCGGCGCTGTCGGGCCGGTAGGGCCAGCCCACGACGTAGGGTACCACGCCGCCGTCGCCTTTCAGCGGCGCGGACTCGGGCGCCGGGACGCTGGTCGAGAGCCGGGCGCGGTCGAGCGCCACGGTGCGCGCCGCGAGCGCCTGCTCGAGCATCGAGCGGGTCACCGGCGCCGCCGTCTGGGCGGCGAAAAAGCTGCCCCTCCGCGGGCTGTCGATCTTCACGACCACGACGAGCTGGGGCTGGTCGGCCGGGAACAGCGCCGCGAACGACGCGGTGTACTGTCCCGGGGCGTAGCGGCCATCGACCACGCGGCGCGCGGTGCCGGTCTTGGCTGCGAGCGGGAAGGTGGTGAGGGCCGCCTCGGCGCCGGTGCCACCTTCGACCACACCGAGCAGGAGGTCGCGCAGCTGCGCCGCCACCTCGGGCGGCACGACGCGCCGGACCGGCTCGGGACGATGCCGGTAGATCACCTTCCCATCCGGGGTGCGGATCTCGCGCAGCAGGGACGGCTGGAGCAAGACACCCTCGTTCCCGAGCGCGGCGTACGCGACGGCGAGTTGCAGCGGCGTCACCGACAGCTCGTAGCCCATCGCGAGGCTCGCCGCGCTGGGGCGGGTCCAGTCCTTCGGAAAGCGCAGCCGCCCCGGCGACTCGGCCGGGAACTCGATCCCCGTGGGCGCGCCGAAGCCGAAGTCGCGTAAGATCCTGTACTGCTCCTCCGGAGCGAGGCGGGCGGCGAACTTGACCAACGCGATGTTGCTGGAGACGCGGATCGCGTCCGCGAGGGTGAGCGTCGGCAGCGGGTGTTCGTCCTCGATGGTACGGCTGGCCAGCCGGTACTTGCCTCCCTCGCCCGAGACCCGCTCGTCGGGGCGTACCAGGTTCCCCGTGAGCAACGCCGCCGCGGCGAAGATCTTGGCGGTGGAGCCGGGCTCGAACACGTCGCTGAAGGCGCTGGGGCGGGCGCCGCCGTCGTCATGCCGCGCGGCGACGGCGAGCACCTCCCCGGAGACCGGGTCGAGCATCAGTACGTCCCCGCCCTCCGCGTCCATGCGGCGTAACGCCTCATCGAGCGCGCGCTGCGCGATCTCCTGCAACTCGGCGTCGAGGGTGAGCACGACGTCGTGCCCCGCGACCGGCCCGGCGATAAGCCGCGCGGGCGACTCGTATTCCAGGCCCGCACGGTCGCGCAGCACGACCGCCGCTCCCGGCGTTCCGGCTAGCAGGCTGTCGAGGGTGCGCTCGAGCCCCGAGGCGCCGCGCCCGTCCGCGCCCACCCGGCCGATGACCGCGCGGGCGAAGTCGGGCGACGGGTAGAACCGGTTGAGCACAGGCTCGAGGTGCACGCCTTGTACCGCGCGGAGCGGGTGGATCTCGAGCGCGCTGTACGGGCCCTGGAAGTACGCATACCGCTTGCGCAGGCCGTGCTCCCACCGCCGGAGGGTGAGGCGCAGCTGGCGCATGATGAGCCGGCCGTCGCGCACCGGGTCGCGCAGCTCGTTCGGCGCGACCCCGACGTGATACGTCTCCTGGGTGAGCGCGATCGGCGTGCCGTGACGATCGTACAGCGTCCCCCGCCGCGCCTCCAAGACGACCCGCTGGGTGCGCTGGGCCTGTGCCTCCGCGGCATAACGCGCCCCCCGCACGAGCTGGACCTGCGCCGCCCGGCCCACGAGCGCGGCAAGCCCTGCGAACATCAATGCCTGGACCACCTGCAAGCGGACGACGGGCTTCGCCATATCAGTGCGCCGGCGTGCCGGGCACGGGGAGGAGGACGATTTCCGAATCGGCCGGCGCCCGGAGTCCGAGCCGCTGCGCGCGCGGCACCAGTACGGCGCGGCTCGTGGCGACGCGGATCCGTCGCTCGAGGTCGGCGCGGCGGCCTTCGAGCGTGGCGCGACCGGCGCGGAATTCGGTCAGTTCCCGCGCCGCACTGAGCGCGGAGGTCTGCCGGGCAACCACCGCCCACAGGGCGGTGAGCACGAGCAGCAGCCACGTGGCAATCCAGTGCCGCCCCTTAAGCGCCATGCGCCACCTCGAAGATCCGGAACTGCGCCGAGCGCGCCCGCGAGTTGGCCGCGGTCTCCGCTGGATCGGGCCGGATCGCTTTCTTCGTGAGCACGCGCCCCAGCGCGCGACCGCGGCAGGTGCACACCGGCTGGCGCGGCGGGCAGATGCACGTCTGGCCCCACTCGCGGAAGGTGTGCTTTACGACCCGGTCCTCCCCCGAGTGATAGGTGATCACGCCGATGCGGCCGCCGGGAACCAGGGCGTCGCGCAGCGCAGGAAGCGCCGCGGCGAGCTGGTCGAGCTCCGCGTTCACGGCGATGCGCAGCGCCTGGAAGAGGCGCGCGAAGTCGGACGGGCCCGAGCGGGGCCCCAGCGTCTCCCGGATCGCGTTCACGAAGTCGTCGCTCACGAGGAACGGCTCGCGCAACCGCCGCCGGAGCACCGTACGCGCCAGCGCACGCCCCCGCGGCTCGTCCGCCCAGTCCCGGAACGCCGCAGCCAGCCGCTCCTCCGGCCACGAGTTCAGCACGTCGGCCGCGCTCGGCCCCTGCCCCGGGGTCATCCGCATGTCGAGCGGCGCGCCCTCCCGAAAGGTAAACCCGCGCTCGGCGTCATCGAGCTGGTGGGAGGAGACGCCGAGGTCGAGGAGGATCCGATCCGGCCGGAAGGCGCGCGCGGCGGCCAGGGCCGCCGCAGCGGCGAACGGCGCCGTCACATAGCGGACGCCCTCGTCCCCAAGGCGCGCACGCGCCACAGCGATCGCCACCGGGTCGCGGTCGATCACCAGCAGCTCCGCGCCCGCGGCCCGCAAGAGGGCGGCGTGACCGCCGCCACCCACCGTGGCATCCACGGCGCGCCGACTCCCGGTCGCCCAGGCGCGCACCGCGTCGGCCAGCACCGGCACGTGGTAGGTGGTCGTGGGCGCTTCTCCCATAGCTTGTCCCGAAAGGACGACGGCCCCGCCTGCCGAAGCAGGCGGAGCCGTGACAATCGTCCCGCGGGGCGGGTTCAGGCGGGGCTGACGGGGCTCGAACCCGCGACCTCCGGTGTGACAGACCGGCACTCTAACCAGCTGAGCTACAGCCCCCTGCGACGGAGCGCCGCAATATAGGCCCGCGCTGGAGCCAATTCAATGGCTCAGAAATTCGTGCACTTGAACTGCTGTTTCACCCGCGGCATGAGATCCTCAAAGCGCGACAGGTTCTGGAGCAGCGAGTTCGCCGTGGGCGGATGGACCCGGGCGCCGGTGATGAGGGCCTCTTTGGTCTGGGCGATGCGGTCGTTGATGGCCCTGGCCTCGCTGCAATCCTTCGAGGTGATCATCGCCTGATAGGCCGGCACGAGCGTCTGCACGGACGACAGTCCGAACCAGAAGCCGGCGTTGACCCGGATCTGCTTGCGGGGTCCCAGCGTATCCCCGGGCGAACGGGGCGCCACCTGCTGGAGCGTCTGCTCGAGCCAGGGATAGGCGCGGGCGTACGTTTGAATCTGGGCCAGCTTGGAACCGGCAGTCAGCATAATCACCGTGGCGCTCAGCCGGAGCCCCGAGTCGGGCGACGCCAGACCGCGGTTGAGATACACCTTCGCCGTGTCGAGCCGGTCGGCGAACGCGGCGCGCATCGCGTTGATGCGGACGCTATCAGCGGCGGCCCGACGTGCCCCCGCGGTATCCCAGACGGCCCCCTCCACCATCGCCTTGGCCACGAGCAGCGCGCTCGGCAAGTCACTCGGATCGATGTCCAGTGACTTGCGGTACGCCCAGATGGCCGAATCGGGCTTGCCCGCGAGCTCGTAGGCCGAGCCGCGCGCCTTCCAGAAGCTGGCGGAGCTCGGGAAGTGGTTCGTGGCCGCCGTGCTGAAGTCGAGCAGCGCGGCCGTGTCGGAGACCTGCTGCGCGGCGCCGAGCACGGTCTTCAGCCAGGTCGAGTCGCCCAGTACCGTCGTGTCCTGCTCCCGTTGCTGCTTGAGGCTTTCGAGCGCGCAGCGCCATAGCGAGCCTTCGATGCAGACCCGCCGCTGCAACTCGAGCATCGCCTGGTCCCCGGGGCTCGTCACCAACCCCTCGGTGAGCAGATCGGCGGCTTCCCGGTAGTGCTTCTGCTGGAAGAGCAGCTGGGCGAGGCCGAGGCGGCGTCCGATGTGCCTGGGGTTGGCCCGTAGCAGGCCCATGAACGCCTCGACCGAGCGAGCGGTGTCGCCCTTCTGCTGGTAGGCGCTGGCGAGGCGCTCCCACGCGGTGGCATAGAGGGAGTCGCCCTTGATGGCGCGCGACGCCGCGGCGATGAGGCTGTCGGGCGGCATGCGCTGCGCCTCGTAGGTGTTCAGCATGCACAGGTGCGCCGCGATGGCGTTCGAGTCGAGCGCGAACGCTTTCTGCGCCGCCTGCGCGGCCCTCACGAACCCGCCTCGCTGCCGCTCGGTGTTGCACTGCCGCGCGTGTTCGCCGGCCTTGATCACGGTGAAGATCCGCTGGGCGATGGCCTCGGACAGCGAAGCGGTCGAGCCCGGGTTGCCGTTGCTCACGGTGAACGAGGAGGCGAAGCCCGAGCTGCTGATGTCCACTACCCGCATGCGGGCGGTCCAGGTAGTGCCTGACTTCGCGAGGGCACCCGTCGTGTACGCGTGCGCCGTGAGGAAGCGAGCAAGCTGCTGCGCCTGCTGCTCGTCGAGCAGCCCGTCACACGGGAACCCGGAAGCCTGCAGCGCCTCGCACAGCTTCGCCTTGGAGATGATCAGGGCCTTGTAGCGGGCCAGCGTCGCCAGCCTCTCGCGAACCGCGTCCATCACCTGGACGCTGGCTGCCGAGTCCGCGGGCGTCGTGACCCCAAGCGGCAGCAGGAGCAGCCGTTCCGTGGGCTGGGTGACGGCGAGCTGTGCCCGCGCAGCAGTCGCCACGAGCATCAGCCCCCCTGCCAATCGGAGCATTCTCACGCGGTCAGTCCTCCGTTGCAGTCTGGTACCCCAGTGGGCGAAGAGGGATTCGAACCCCCGACTTCCTGCGTGTAAGGCAGGCGCTCTGAACCAGCTGAGCTATTCGCCCGTCCCACACCGGATCGCGTTAGAGGGCCAAGCCTACCGGAAAGAAAACGCAGTAGCCAAGGACGAGCAGGATCGGCGCGGCGGTAGTGGAACCTTTCGAGAGCAGCCAGTAGCCCGCCGCGAGGGACACGACCGCCGCCGCGAGGAACACGTAGTTCCTCGGGCCGAACCGCAAGCGCGCGTGGACAACGGTCTGGTCGGGCATAGGCGACGGAGTTTACCCTGCAACCCCTAGCTCGTCAAGCAGTTGGCGTATCGTCGGATGGTGCCGTCCACCCCTCGTCCAGCCCGGCCTTGCGGACCCGGTCGCGCCGCCGCCGCAAGGTGACCAGAATCACCATCAGGGTCCCGGCCGCCGCCCAGAACAGCCCCACCGCCCCGGCCCAGGCCAGCCAGCCGTACCGGGACGCCACCTCTCGTTGCCAGCGCGCCTCGAAGTCTCCCGCCGTCACGTGATAGGTTGCGCGCAGCGCCGCGTCGAACCCAGGCTCACGGGCCAGGGTTTGGATCAGCGGCGTGAGTCCGCGCTCCCGTCCCCAACGGTCGAGCAGCAGCACCGCCGTGGTCGCGAGCGCGTAGGCGGTCCCCGCGTCGGCGGCGTCGCCGCGCAAGGCGCGGTCCACCTGGTCAAGATCCATCCGCACGCCGCGGGCGATCTGCCAGTTCAATCGCAGGGCGTCCAGCCGGCCCCACTCCGCTGCGGCGTACGCCGCGTAGCCCTCCTCGAACCATAGCGGCAGGCGCCGCCCGACGCGCCAACGCAGGGCGACGTGGGCAAGCTCATGTCTAAGAGCACCGGACAGTCGAACGGCCGGACGGTCGGACAGCAGCACGACAGTGCCCAGGTCGGGGAAGGCGGCGCCTTCGCTCCAGGCCGGCATGCGGCGGCGGGTGAGCGAATCGAAGATCGTGCGGGTGGGCGCGAGGACGAGGCGGATCGGCCGGTCGGGGAGCAGGCCGACCCCCGGGAACGCCGGCGCATGATCGATGGCCTCCGCGAGCCCGGCGGCGAGCGCTGCCTGTTCGGGCCAGGCGATGACCGCCACGCGGCCGATCGTCGTCGCCTGGGGGGCCGCCGGGGGACCCTGCACCAGCAGGGCGAGGAGCGCTAGGTGCGCGGCGGCTCCTGGCCCTGGGCTACGAGCTCCAACGTCTCCTGACACTTTTTGCCCCAGGGATTGAACTTGTTCGCCTTGAAGCCTTGCTCCCAGGTCTGCTTTGCCTGCTCCTGGTCGCCGGCGAACCAGTAGGCGCGAGCCAGCTCGTAATACGCCTCGATCAAATTGGGCCCGAGCTGGAGTGTCTTCTGGAAGAACGTCTGCGCGTCCTCGTACATCTCGCGCTGGAGGTAGACCAGCCCGAGGTAAAAGTGCGCGTACAGGGTCGCCTTCTTGTCGTTGTCGAGGCGGATGGCCTTGGACAGGTGCTCGATCGCTTCGCCGAAGATCCGCTTCTTCAGGCAGATGTATCCGACGTTGATGCGCGCCAGCGAGTTGGCGGGCTCCTTCATCAGGACCTTGGAGAAGGTCTGGAGCGCGTCGTCGTAGTCCTCGTGCAGCATCTGCGCCCAGCCGAGCAGCGACTCCGCCTGCGTCTCGCCGGGCGAGAGTTGCAGCGCCTTTTGCAGCGACTGGATCGCGCCGGCGTGGTCGCCGAGTGAGATCAGGCTCCACCCCTTCTCGATGAACGTGGACGCGCCGATGTGGTCGGCGTGCACGAGGGGGCGGGTGCCGGTGAACTCGGGGGCCGACGCCTCCTTGGCCTCGGAGGCGAGCTGCTTGTACTTGTCGACGAGCTGGCGAATGTCCTCCTTCAGCTGGGTCAGCTCGGCGAGCTGGCCGTCGACCAGCTTGAAGAAACCGACGATCTCCCGCTTGACGGCTTCGCGCTCGGCCGTGCCGGTCACGGTTTCGAGGCGCTTGGCGATGGCGTTGTATTCCGCCCGCAGGGCGGCCACGTGGGCATCGGCCATTACACCTTCACCTGCTCGCGCGACTGCACGGCCGCCTCGAGCGCGAGTTTCTCCTTGGAGGTGAGCAGCTTCGTCGTGTTGAAGACGATGATCGTCCGCTTGTCCTTCACGACGAGCCCCGTGATGTATTCGGCGGCCAGGCCTTTCACGATGCTGGGCGGCGGCGTGACTTCCGTGGCCGCCAGCTGCAGCACTTCCGTCACCGCGTCCACCACCACCCCGACCTTCCCGCCGTCCCACTCGAGGATGATCGTCCGCGTGTCGTCGCGCAGCGGCGCGGCGGCGCCGAGGCGCTTGCGCAGGTCGATCAGCGGGACCGCGGCCCCCTGGTACTGCAACACGCCCTCCAGGTATTCCGGCGCCTTGGGAAGGGGCGCCGGGGACTCGTAGCGCAGGATCCGCTCCACCTGAAAGATGTTGAAGGCGAAGTCCTGGCCCGCGATCCGGAAGGTCACCAGTTGTACGTCGTCGCCGCCGCTCATCCGATGCGGTCCTCCAGCGCGTCAAGATCCAGGATCGGCACCAGCGCACCCTCCTGCTGCGCCACGCCCGCAGCCCACGGGAGGTCTTCCCCCCGCGGCACCTGGAGCGGGTCTTCCCGCACGACCTCGTCCACGTCATCCACTTCGAACGCCACTTGGCGGGCCCCCAACTCCACGAGCACAGCGGAGCGGCCGCGCTCGGGGGGCGCCGAGCGCCCGCCGAGCAGCGCCCCGAGATGGATCAGCGGGACGAGCCGCCCCCGCAGCGGCGTGAGGCCGCGCACGGCCGGCAGGGCTCGCGGCACGTCAAGCACCTCACCGATGTCCCCCACTTCGAGCACCCGGTTCACCGGCAGCCCGAACGGCGCGCCCGCCACCCGCACCAGGAGATAGCCCCGGCTCACGGCCGCCCCGGGTGCCGCCGCGCTAACTCGGCCCAGACGCGGTCGGCAATCTGGGTGAGGGGCAGGATGGCGTCCACTCCCCCCGCCTGCACCGCCGCCATCGGCATGCCCGCGATCACGGCCGATTCCCGGTCCTGGGCGAACCCGCCACCGCCGGCGTTGTGAATCGCGCGCAGGCCCTCGGCACCGTCACGGCCCATGCCGGTGAGCACGACGCCAAGGCCGCGGGGCCCGAACACTTGCGCCACCGAGCGAAACAGCGGATCGGCGGCGGGCCGCACCCCCCAGACCGGCGGCGCCTGGTCGAGAATGATCACAGGCCCGTCCTCCCCTGCCGTCACCCGCATATGATAATCGCCCGGCGCTACGTACGCCGTGTCGGCAACGACCGGAGTGCCGTGGTCCGCCTCCACAACCTGCAGGAGGCTCATCGAATCGAGCCGCTCAGCCAAGCTGCGCGTGAATTTGGGCGGCATATGCTGCACGACGAGCACAGCGGCGTCCCGGCCGGTAGGCAGTTGGGGCAGGAACTCGGCCAGCGCCCGGGGGCCGCCGGTCGAGGCCGCCACTGCCACCGCGAGCTGCGCCCGCTTGCGCAACGCGAACTCAGGGGCCGGGCGAGCGGCCACGGGAGGCCGCACCATCACCGTCACGTGCGACAGGTCGGCGGCGAGGGCTTGCTTCACCGCTGCGATGAGCCGCGGTGCCATCGCCGCGAGCGACTCGCGGGTCGCATCGTCCGGCTTCGCGACGATTTCGACCGCGCCGAGCTCGAGGGCGCGGATGGCCGCGGCGGTCCCCGGCCCGGCGTGTGCGCTCACCACCACGATGGGGCGCGGCGCCTCCGACATGATGTACCCGATGGCACCGAGACCATCGAGCTCCGGCATCTCGAGGTCCATCGTCACCACGTCGGGGCCGTACTGGTGCACCTTGCGCACGGCGTCGAACCCGTCGCGCGCGGTGGCCACCACTCGGAACTCTTCCTGCCCCACCTTCCCCCCCAGCACGTCGCTCAGCACCCGGCGCATCAGGGCGCTGTCGTCCACCACGAGGACGGTCGGCCGCCGGTCAGATGACATAGCTCTCGGCGCCGACCGAACGGATCTCCACTTGGCCGTCCGTGAGATTGAAGCGCACCGTCCGCCCGACATCGCCGCCAACGGCTTCTCGCAGGACGGGGATCCCCGCAGCCCGCAGCGCGTTGCGCGACGCCACGATGTTACGCTCGCCCATTTGTACGGTGCCCGGCGTCATCAGCTGGGCGAACATACTGGCCCCGCCCGCGAGCTTCGCGACGAGGCGGCGCGGGTCGGCGCCTAGCGCCTTGAGCCGCTCCACGAGCAGCGGCACGGCGGTCTCAGGAAACTTGGCAGGATTATTCTGGTCGCGAGCCAGGCTCTTCGAGGGGAGCAGCACGTGCGCCATCCCGCCCGCCTGAGTCTCCGCATCGTGCAGCATGATCGCGACGCATGACCCGAGCCCGAGGGTGGTGAGCACGCTGCCGCGCTCGACCGCCCAGTCGGCGACCTTGACGATCGTTTCGGGTCTCGTGGGCAGGCGGATCACACGGGCTTCTGGTAGATGCGCTCGCGCGGTTCCTGGAGCACCAGGCGGTCGCGCGCGGGGCCGAAGAGGGTCTCGACCTTGCCGAGCAGGAGGATGCCGTTGGGGGTCAGCGCGTCGGCGAAGGTGGCGAAGAGCCGTTCCTGGGTCGGCCGGTCGAAGTAGATGACCACGTTGCGGCAGACGATCAGGTCATAGGGCGGGTCTGGCGGCGGCTCGCGGGTCAGGTCGTGCTTCAGGATGTGCACCAGGCGCTGCACAGCGGGCAGCGGACGGCGCGGTGGCGCGGCCGTGAAGTAGCGCCGCACCAGGGCGGCGGGCATTTCGGTGAACGCCGTCTCCGGATACTGCGCGGCACGGGTCCGCTCGAGGCTCAGCCGGTCCACGTCGGTCGCGTCCACGCGGGCGCGCGTCGCGGCGTCGTCCCCGGCGCTGCGGGCGGTCTCGCAGAGCAGTACGGCGAGGGTGTAGGGCTCCTCCCCCGAGGCGCATCCCGCCGACCACACGCGCACCTGCCCCCGCCGTGCGTGCCACAGGTCGGCCAGGTAGGGTTTCGCCAGCGCGTTCCAGGTTTCCGGGTTACGGTAGAACTTGGTGACGTTGATCGTGAGCGCGTCGAGCAGGAGCTCGTACTCGTGCGCGTCCTGGTCGAGCAGACGACTGTAGTCCTCGTAGGTGTGGACGCCGCGGGCGCGCATCCGGACCGCGATGCGCCGCCGCATGCACTTGTCCTTGTATGCATCGCAGCTGACCCCGCGCGCCCGCGAGATCTTCTGGGTGAGCGCCTTGAACGCCAGGTCGTCCTGCTCCGCGGTCACGGCAGTGCGCTTAGCGTCTCCAGATTGGCTCGCACCAGCTCGTGCTTCGGGTTGAGCTCGAGCGCCTTGCGCCAGAGCTCGGCGGCGTGCTCCCGCTCGTTCCGCTTATAGGCGATGTTGCCGAGCTTGAAGTACACGTCGTCGCCCAGCTCGGGCGCCAGCTCGATGGCGCGCCGGTAGGCCTCCCACGCCTCGTCGTAGCGCGAGCCGCGGTAGCAGAGGTCGCCAAGGTTCTTGGAGAGCTGGGGCAGCGACGGTTCGTCATGACGCGCGGCGGCCACCAGCTCCTCGGCGCGGGCCAGGTCACCGCCCAGCTCCTTCATCACCGCGAGGTTGTTGCGAAGCACCGCATTTCCCGGATGGGCGGTGACGCCCGTCTCCGCCAGCACCTCCGCCTCCTCGAACTCACCCGCCCCGGCCGCGGCGAGCGCGCGCGCCCAGTACCAGAGTGGCGGCGGCTTCGGCCCGAACAGCTCCTTGGCGCGGTCGAGGCGACCCGTCGCGGCGGTGTGGTCGCCCTGCTTCAGGGCGACGATCCCCCACCCCAGGTGGACGCGCGGATCGTTGCGCGCGCGCGCCGCGGCCTCGCTATAGGTGGTCTCGGCCTCCGACAGCCGCCCGAGCTGCTCGTAGGCGTATCCGAGGTTGTAGAGGACCGCCGGCCGGCTGCCGCCCTTCTCCGCGGCGAGGCGCAGCGCCTCCATCGCCTCGCGCCAGCGGGCCTGCTTCAGCGCCACGAGGCCGATGAAAAAGAGCGCGTTGGCGTCGGTGGGCCGCAGTTCGGCCACGCGGCGGAACTCCCGCGTCGCCTCGTCCAGCATCCCCGTCTTGTAGAACGCCACGCCGAGGTTACGGTGCTCCTCGATGCGTGCGTCGGTGATCTTCTGGTCTTCGGCTACGGCGGTGCGCCCGGCGCGGTGCAGGAACCCCGCGGTGATTAGGCCGTAGAGCGCCTTCCCCACCTCGAACTCGCCGAGCCCTGAATCCTCGATGATCTGATTCACATCGCGCGAGCCGTCGAGCAGCGGCAGGATCTTCTGCTGCGTCTCGGTGAGCGTGACCTCGCTGATCGCGAGGTGGTCGCGGTCCACGATGAAGATGAGGTCGAAGCTCGGAATCTTCTTCTCGATGAGCCCCCACTCGTCGACGCGGCGCGCGCCCTCGAGCAGCAGCGACTCGGGATTGATCGAGACCAGGAAGTCCTGCTGATCGGGCCGGACTTCGGCCTCGAAGTTGAACGTCCCCTGCGACCAGGTGAACAGGTAGTAGACCGACTCCTCGATCTGCATCCGCATGTAGCGCTCGAGGTTCGGCTGGGAGATCGCCCCTTGCGCGACGAGGATCTCTCCGAGCTTCTTGTCGCGATGCTTCTCCTGCGCCTCGACGGCTGCGTCCAGCTGGTCCTGGGTGATCAGCTCGTGCTTGACGAGGATGTCGCCGAGGCGGTCGCGCCGGTTCACGATCGACGCGTAGCAGATGCGGCCCCGGTCGAAGTAGATGTAGCCGAAGTTCGAGCGATCGGCGATCGAGAGGCACCCGGTCTTCTGCCCCAGCGCGAGGAGTTGGAGCACATCGGGGAGCGAGGCCTCCTTGAGCGAACCCTTGATGGCCACTTAGCGCAGCTCCTCGATCACGCGGTCGCCGGGATCCGGCCACTCCCAAACCATCTTCTCGCGGCTGCGGATGCCGCCCGCGCTCGAGACGACGATCCCGCTGGTGCGAAAGCCGGCGCTGCGGCGCGACGCCTTCTCCGGCTGACCCTCGAGCACCTCGCGCGCGATCGCTGCCGAGAGCGGCATGTCCTGAGCCGCGGCGGCGCGCACCACGCGCTGTAGGAGGCCGGCCAGGGCGCGCACTGACTCGACCGCCCGGTCGGAGAGGTAATCCAGCAGCACGGGCTCCGCCGCGAGCTGCTGCTGCGTGAAGTGGCGCTCCAGCACTTGGCGGCGCACCTCGCGGTCCGGCTCCAGCAGCTCGGCGACGAGTCCGCCCCCGAGCCGGGAGACGATCCGCTCCTCGAGCCCGGGCAGCGTGTTCGGGTGCGCCGGCGCCGTGAACACGAGCTGCTTCTCCTGGTCGAGGAACAGATTGAACAGGTTGAACAGCTCCTCCTGCGTCCGCTCCTTTCCCGCGATCAGGTGGATGTCGTCGAGCAGCAGCACCGACGCGCGCCGGTAGCGTGCCCGCCACCAGTCGACGCGGTTCCCGTCGATCGCCGAGATCAGCTCGTCGATAAACGCCTGGGTCGAGAGGCAGGCGACGACGCTCCCCGGCCGCTGGGCGAGCTCGAGCCCGAGGGCGTTGAGGAGGTGGCTCTTGCCGAGACCGCTCTGCCCCACCAGCACCACCGGGTTGTACTTCTTGCCGGGCTGCCGGATCACGTCCTTGACGGCGCTGACCGCCACCTGATTCGACGGCCCCACCGCGAAGCTCGACAGGGAGAACGCGGGGCTCGGGGCCGGCGGCGGCGCGGCGCCGGCGCGCACGTTCGCAGCGACTTCCTCCGCCTCGGCCAGCCGCTCGGGGTCCCGGAACACCGACTGCCCCGCCGCCTGCGGGTCGAGCTCCGCCACTTCAGCCGCGAGGGCCTTGAGGCGGTCCACGTCGCGCACGAACTCTGCGATCTTCTCGTCCACCGCGACGGGCGTGTCCTGGTCGAGTAGCGCCTCGAGCCGCCGCGTGCGGTAGCCTTCCCCCTCCCAGCGTAGGATCGCCTCCGCCACCCGCGCCCGCCACGCCTCGACCGCCTTCCCCACTGTGACCGTGACGTCGCTCAGGAACTGGGTGAACTCGTCGGGCCCGCCCGGACTCGCGGCCGCAGGCGCGGCGGCCGCCGCCGGCTCCGCCTGCGGCGCCCCGATCCCGAGCACTTGACGCGCCGCCACGGCGTCGAGCGGCTCGTCGTTCACGGCCTGGTAGGCGATCAGCCGGTTCAGCGCGCCCATCAGCTCGCGGACGTTGGTGTACTCGGCCCCCGCCACGGTCTCCAGCACCCCGGGCTGGAACGACGCGGCCCGCTCTTCCGCCTTGCGCCGCAGGATGGCGACCCGCGTCTCGTAATCGGGCGTGCCGATGTCCACCACCAGCCCGCCTGAAAACCGGGAAATCAGCCGCTCGTCCAAGTCGGCGATCTCCGGCGGCGGCCGGTCGCTCGTGAGCACGATCTGACGCCCCGACGCTTGCAG
>JACOVF010000068.1 GCA_016177465.1 Gemmatimonadota bacterium | reverse complement strand
TCTCCGAGGGCTCGGCCCCCGCCGACATCATGCACGGCGCCATCGTCTCCCTCGTGGACCGCTCGGTGCAGCTCATGAAGCGGGTGCGGATGGAGCCCGAGTTCACGCTCATCGGCGGGATCCTGCGCTTCGAGCGGATGGCAGACGTGGTCCGCAGCGCGCTCGGCGCGGCGGTCAACGTCCCGCCGGGGGAGCTGGTGCAGTTCACGGCGGCGTTCGGCGCCGCGCTGCTGGGGCAGCGCCGCCTGCGCCGCCTCGCCGCCGAAGAGGCCCATGCTCCGGCCGCCGGCGCCTGACGAGGGCTGGGAGCGGCGCTTCGTGGCCGACCCCGCGCGAGCGCAGGAAGCGGTCGAGCTGTACACCTGGGCCGGGTTCGACGTGCGGGTTGAGCCGCTCGACCCCGAGGACCTGCGCGATGAGTGCGAGTCCTGCGGGCTGGCACAGGCCGGCCTGTTCCGCGTGATCTACACGCGCCGGAGGAAATGAATGAAGGCAGCCGTGTTCTACGGCCCCAACCGGCCGCTCGAAATCGCCGACGTGCCGACCCCGCGTCCCGGAGCGGGGGAAGTGCTGGTCCGCATCGCGGGGTGCGGGCTGTGCCACACCGATCTCCACTACCTCGACCACGGCGTGAAGACGTTCAAGGCGCCTCCCCTGATCCTCGGCCACGAGGCGGCGGGGATCGTGGCGGAGCTGGGGCCGGGCGTCACCGGGCGCGTCGTTGGAGATCGCGTCCTCATCCCCTCGGTGCTGGGTTGCGGGTACTGCGAGTACTGCCGCCAGGGACGCGAGAACCTGTGCAGCCAGATGGTGATGCTCGGCAACAACATCGACGGCGGCTACGCCGAGATGATCACCGTGCCTGGCAAGGACCTCCTTCCCGTGCCGCCGGAGCTGCCCTTGGAGCGCGCCTGCGTCATCGCCGACGCGCTGTCGACGCCGTTCCACGCGGTGCGGCGGCGCGCGCGGGTGCGGCTGGGTGAGTCGGTGGTCGTGGTCGGCTGCGGCGGCGTGGGGCTGAACGTGGTGCAATGCGCCGCGGCGGCCGGCGGCCGGGTGATCGCGCTCGACCTGAACGACGCCCGCCTCGACCTGGCGAAGCGGCTCGGTGCCGCCGTGGTGATAAACACGACGGGCATCCGGCGGATCGACAAGAAGATCCGCCAGCTCACCGACGGCGGGGCGGACGTCGCCATCGAGGCGATCGGCAGCCCGGCGACGATCGAGCTGGCGTTCGGCTTGTTGCGCCGCGGTGGCCGCCTGTGCGTGATCGGCTACTCGCCCGAGCCGGTGTCCATCTCGGCTGCGCGGTTGATGTACTACGAGCTGGAGGTGGTCGGAAGCCTGGGCTGCGGGGCGGGGGAGTACCGGGAGATCCTAGCCCTCGTCGCCGCCGGCACCTTGCAGCTCGAGCCGATCGTGAGCGGGACTCTGCCGCTCGCCGAGATCAACACGGGCTTCGACCGGCTGCGCCGCGGCGAGGGCGTCCGCTGGGTCGTTGCGCCATGATCGGCGATGCCCTGCGCCGATTCGAGCGAGAGCACGCCGAGGCGCTCGCGGCGCTGGCGCGGCTCGAGCACGCGGCGCTCGCCCTGCGCGGGGTCGGCGACCCGGCGCCGCACTTCGCCGCGGCGCGCGACGCCCACGCGTTCCTCGAGGGGCCGGTCAAGGCGCACAACCTGAACGAGGAACGGGCGCTCTTCCCCGAGCTGGGGGAGGACGCGCCCACCGCGCCGTTCATCGACGAGCACCAGACACTGTGGCGGCTCGAGCGGGAGCTGGGGGCGGCGCTGCGCGCGGCGGACGCGGAGCGTACGGCCGACACTGCGCTCGAGCTCGCGGAGCTGCTGCGCGCGCATATCGCCCGTGAGAACGAGATCCTGTTTCCGATGGCGCGGGGGTTGCTCGGAGCGGAAGGACTGGCGCGGGTGGCGCGGCGGCTGGGGGACTAGCACGGGACGGGTCCGAACCGCCCGTGCCGTGGCCCTGATGCTGGGCCGGCGCACCGCCGCAAACAACCGCCGCTCGACCTGCCGCAAGCGCGGCGTGCCGATGCCGAGGGTGAGACGTGCCGGCGAGGCTACCGGCAGTCGCGTGTTTCCCTGCGCTCGACAAACCGCACGCTGGCCGCGGGGGCGGCCGGCATGACAACCGCGTCCACCGGCTGAGTGAGCGCCAGGGTCACCGCGCACCCCATTCCGGGAGCCATTTCCAGCACCTCGATGTAGCGGCCGGCCGGGTCGGCTGCCACGCCCGTGATCTCGATCCCGTAGCCGCCGCTGCTCCGCTCACCCATCGCGACCAGCACCACGGTCTCCTCGCCGAAATCCACCGGTGGGAGCGGCGGCTGGGGGGTGAAAGGACTGTGGAGCTCGGCCCAGGCGGCTTGCCACGGAGCGCGATCGGTAATGACCACCCGGCGGGCCTCGCGAATGCCGCTGTAATACCAGGTGCCGAGCCGCGTGAACGAGAGCGCCTGGGCGCCCGGCGGGACGGACGCCAGCGGCAGGCTGCCCTGCTTGCACGCCGCGGCGGGCGCGAGGCTCAGGATGAGGGCGGTCACCAAGCGATGAGTTCTCATACCTCGGAATACCCGGCGTACCCTGGTCGGGTCACAGGCCCGGTCAGCGCGCGTCCTCTGAGCTGAGCCGTGGCGGCCGCCCGCGGGAGTCACTGCGCCCGCGACCGGGACGACCAGTGCACCGCGGAAATCCGCCAACCGCTTTCGGTTCGGGTCAGAACCATCAGCTCGGCGCTGTTCAGGTCCAACGTGCGCCCTCGATACTCCCCATGCACTCGGCCCACCGAGGCTACCCACGCCACGTCGCCACGGACCGAGACGCTGGGCGTCCCTGGCTCCCGGGTCGTGGCCTGGGCGAACGCGATATCACTCGGCAGGTGATGCGCCCGGTACTCGGCCACCGTCTCGCCGCCGCCGCCCTCCAGGATCACGGCGTCGGGGGTGAGGAGCTCCAGGGCTGCACTGCTGTCGCCAGCCTGGAGCGCGCGGTGGAAGCGCTCGACGGTCACGGCGACCTCCGCCGCAGTGTCCTGTCGCCACACGAGGGGGGGGATGGCGACGAGTGCTGCGGAGAGGGCGGAAACGATGACGAGGGGCGATGAACCCAGCATGCACAACTCCCGTGGAGAGAGGGTGGGCCTGCCGCACCGAAACCGGCGCGACGCGCGGACGTATCGGGAACATGGAGCCTACTACCGCCGCCCCCTCGAGCCAACGGCTCGCCCAGCTGCGAGCGGAAGTAGCTCGCGAATGGAAAGCGCGCCCGCGGTCCCGCCCGCCGGCGCCTACGCGGCGGCGGCCGCTGCTGCGCGCCCTGGTCGTCTTCGCACTGAGCGCCGCGGTCTTGGGCGCGCTCCCATTCTACGCGCTGGTTCGCGGCTCGGTGTACCTCCACGCGCGCGAAGGGTTCCCCGCCTGGGCCGCGCTCGCCGCCGGCGTTCTGCTGACACTCGGGGTCGTCACATTCTACGGCACCTGGCTCGCGCGGCGCCTCACGGGCCGGTACCGCTTGCTCGCCGTGGCGCAGTGGTTTGCCCTGCCGGTGGTCACCTTCTACACCGGGTACGCGCTGATCTATCTCTCGAGCGTGAACGTCAAGTCGCCCGGTGTACGGGCGTACTACACGTCGGTGCACCCGCTGCTGCGCGTCGCCCTGGCGACGGTCATCCTCGCGGACCGGGACATCGTGCTCACCGACCTGGGACGCAAGCCCCAAGACTACGCGCGCATGGGGCTGCCGCTGAACGAGACGACGCTCCACCACCGGCAGCCTGACGGATTCGTACACGCGGTGGACCTGCGCACCAGGGGCCGCAACGAGCTGAACAACCGGTTGACGCAGGTCTACTTCTGGGCGATGGGATTCGACACCCTGCGCCACGTCGGCACCGCGGACCACCTGCACGTGTCGCTGCCGGTGCGCTAGGGCGCCGGCCCTTCTTACCGCCGCGACAAGTCGGAGTACACGATCTCCACGAACGTGTCGGGCGACAGAAACCCCTTGCCCCACACGGCGTCGAACTCGGCGGTGGGTTTGGCCGCCTGCACCTGCTCGACCGTGCGCCCGCCGGCCATGGCGCGGCGCACCCGGTCACGCACGGCGACCAGCATGTCCCGGTAGGCCTGCAGGTCCGCCCGGGTCGCGAGCGACCCGTGACCCGGGATGATCTTCGTGTTCGCGTCGGCGGTCGCCAGCATCCGGTCGGCGGCCGCGACCATCCCCTCGATCCCGCCGCCGCTCGACACGTCGATGAATGGGTACATGCCGTTGAAGTAGGTGTCCCCCGCATGGATGACGTTCGCGTGCCGCCAATGGATGATCGCGTCACCATCGGTGTGGGCCGGCGCCGCGTGAAACACGACGATCGAGTCGCCGTTCAGGTAGAACGTCACGGTGTCTGTGAAGGTGATTACGGGCAGCGCCGCGGGCGACGAGGGGGGGACCCGCATTTTGAAGGCCGCCAGGAACTGCTCGACGCTCATCCGGCGCCGCACGTTCTCGTGGGCCACGATGAGCGTCCCGGCCTTCCCCAGGTTCTCGTTGCCGCCGGTGTGGTCGCCGTGCCAGTGCGTGTTGATGACGAACCGGATCGGGGCGGCGCTGAAGCCCCGGATGGCGGCCGTGATCTTGTCGGTGAGCGGGGCGTACTGGTCGTCGATGAGGAAGACGCCGTCGCTCCCCGCCGACACGCCGATGTTGCCGCCCGCGCCCTGCAGCAGGTACACCCCCGGGGCCACGGCAGTGGTGGTCACCTGGACCGTGTCCAGATTCTGCTGGGCCTGCAGCGGGAGGTTGAGCGCGCCGAGGGCGAGCGCTAGTACCAGCGAAGAACGAACGGGCGGCATGATTCGGCTCCAGGGTAAAGGAGCGGGAGACCTACGACCGCCCCTTGCGCACGTCCACCGAGAACTCCCCCGTCAACACCCGCCCGCCCCGTTTCACCTGCACCCAGATCCGGTAGGGGCCGGGTTGGGGAAAGGCATAAGGGATCGAGAAGCCGCCCGGGAAGGAGCAGGGGGTGGGGAGCAGTTCGCCCCGGCGCGAGTTGTCCTCCGACATGGCACCGCAATGAACAGCTCCCCGCTGCCTCCCCAGCGCCGCAGCCGTGATCCGCGCGCCCAGCCGGCCCCGCACCGTGTCGCCCGCCTCCCGCAGCTCGTAAACCTGTTGCGACGCCATCGCGATCGTTCCGAGCGGGTGCAGGTGAATGAACACCGCGCCGTCGTCGCGGGCGATCACGGCATGGCTTGCCATCCCCATATAGGGCTCGAGTATCGCCGGCTGCCCAGCGGGCTCGCGGACCGTGAACCGAAGCTCGAGATCCTGGCCCGCGGCGAGCGGCAGCGAATCCCGCTCCCAGGTCATCTGTGACCCGTCCTCCAAGGCCACGACGTTTCCCCATTCCCCATTCCCCTTGCCCCTTCTCCACGAGTCGTCCGGATCACTGGGTCTCCACCGCACTCCGGAGAATGGCCCGAGCTCCAGTGAGTCGGTCAGCGTCTGCGCGAACCCGCTCTCGTGCACGACGTCAGCGTAGACGGAGTACCGGCCCGCTGGCAGCGGCGGCAGGCTCGCCTCGAAAGTGCTTGAGTCGATGGCCACCGGATGAAGATGGGCGAAGCCGTCCCCGCCGCGGTCCCCAACCAGGAACAGATGCATGAGCTTCCCATGGTCCGGGATCAGCGGCGTCCAGTCGCGGCGTAGCCAAGCGGAGTCGGAAATCGCGAATCGCAGGACCCGTCGGGGTCCCTGGCCATGCACGGTCGCCGTCGCCTGTAGGGGGCGGTACATGCGACGCCGGAAGCCCGCGTCCTCGCCGTCCCACCACCGCTTCCCGCCGAGGACGCCCAGCCCGAGAACCAGGACGGCGCCGGCCATGACGAGCCGCGCGCGACGCCGGCGGGCAGGATCCGCTTCCGCGCCGGGGGGCAGGACACTCTCTCGCGCCGCGGCGCCGACGATCGTCAGCGCGCCGGCGAAGAGAAACACCCCGAGCGCGAGCAGGGCGATCGCCATGGGGCGCCGCATCTCGAGCCGCCGGATCGGGACCGCCATCACCGGCACGATCGCGACCCCTTCGCCCGCCGCGCCCGCGACGGTGACCTGCACGCTGTACGCGCCGAACGACATCAGCCAGAGTTGCGCGCTGTACAGGTCCGGGTCGCCGGAGACGGGGCGGGCGGTGTCGGCGGGGGGGAGGGCCGCCGTCGGCAGCCCGCCGCGCAACGGCAGGACGGTGATGGCCCGCACGTCTCCTGGTCCGCCGGTAACGCGGACGCTGATGTCGGCGAGGCCGGGGACCACGCCCGGGGTCCGGATGACCACGCGCACCGGATAGGGCCCGGCCGTCCCCTCGAAGAAGGTATCGGGGCTGCCGACGTGCGCGGTGGCGAACGCCAGCGCGCCGGCGACCGCCAGCGGCCGCAGCCAGCGTCTCACCGCTTCACCCGCGCGAGCCAGTTCCCCCACCACAGGCCGATGCGCGCCGACACCGTGGCGATCAGGGCGGCGACGGCGAGCGCCCGCGGGGTAACAGGGTTCCCCTCGACGTTCCAGAACTCGTGCGTCCAGGCCCCGACGCGGGAATTGTAGTCCCAGCGCTGGGCGCCGAAGAAGGAGCTCTCGGACGCGGGCGAGAGCAGGAACATCGAAAAGAACCACTGCGTCACGAACAGCACCGCAAGGAACGCCAGGGCGACGAGCGGCGCCCGCAACCAGTCGTTGAGCCACGCCGGCCGGCGCATCAGCCAATCGATCACCACCGCCGGCACCACGAGGAGGAGCGGGAACGGCGGCGGCACCATGTGGGTGACCGGGTTGTAGATCGGCGCGAGCTTCGGCTGGGCTGGGAAGAGCTGGAGCACCCAGATCATCACCAGGAGGACCCCCATGTACACGCCCGCGGCCGTGGTGGCGGGCCAGCGCAGCTTGGTTGCGCGCGCTCCGGCCACCAGGAAGATGGGGAAGAGCCCCGCCGACACCTGGTAGAACAGCGCGTGGTGCATCTCGTTGGGGAAGGCGATGTACTGGAAGCCCATGATGGACTTGTTGAGGATGAGGACGCCCATCCCGTACGCCACCAGCCAGCCCAGAGCCGGTCCCCGGCCGCTGTGTTCGCGGTTCTGCCAGGCGAGGAGCAAGAGGAGCGCGCCGACTTGGATGGCGGTGAACCCGAGGGCGAGCACGGCGTGCGGCGGGCTCAGCACCTTCACGTCGAGCCCGTACGCGTTGTGCCACCAATCGTCGAACGGGGCGGAAGTGATCATCGCGATCGCGCCCCAGATACATACCCAGGCGCCGAGCGGGCCGCGGAACCCCCAGAACCGCACGCTCGCCGCCCGCTCCTCCGGTGTGCCTGCGAACGTCGTCTTGAGCACGAGGAAGCCGCACGACAGGCCGGCCACGATGCCGCTCAGGTAGATCGCGATATGGGCGGGGGTCAAGAAGGTGTCGCGCCCGATCGTGCGGTGCCAGGAGATGTCCCAAATGACGCCGACCACGGCGCTGGTTGCGGCGAAGAGCACGGCGGGGATGACCCAGGGCAGGAAGCCAGCTCGCGCGCGGTCGGACGGTTCGGCCCGCGCGGGCGCCTCCACGGACACGGCCATGACGCCCTCCGAAGAGCTGGAGCGGTTCGGATCTGGGCGTAAAGCTACACGCGTTTTCGGCCCCTGCCGGGAGGCTCCATTCCTTCAGGGGATCCGCACGAGCTGCTGAAAGCGCGGCAGGCGACGCAGTGGCTCGAGGAGCGGGTCGACCCGCAGGAGCGGCACGGAGATGCCGGATGGGATGGTCAGCAAATACGAGAACCGGTCGATCGCGGCGTCGTACTCGCCGGTCCGAACGTAGGTCTCGGCCAGGTCCCAGAGCAGGTCCGCCCCCTCCAGTGCGTTGGCCGAGACGGGGAGCAGTTCGACGGCCATGCTGGCTTCCCGGATCGCGGCTTCCTTCCGGCCCAGGCCGGCGTTGGCCCATCCCAGCCAGCTGTGCTGAAACGCATCGTCCGCCGGCGCCCGCGTGAAGGCCGCCCGGGAGGAATCATAGTACGCGCGTGCCCGTTCCCGCAGCCCCCGGCGCGCGAACAGGTCCCCCTTCGCGAGGTAGAAGCGCCCCGGCGGTCCGATGCCCGGGCCGAGCGCGAGCCCCTCCAGGACGCGATCGAACTCCTCGCCGAGGAAGCGAAACGCGCGGAGTTCGCCGAATCGGATCGCGTCCGGGCCGAACCGCGAGAGGGCGCGCTGCATGACGTCCCGCACGCGCTCGAGGTCGCCGTCGCGGCGGATGTAGACCCACGCCATCTGGTAGTAGTAGGTCGGTTCGTCGGGGGCGAGGGCCAGCGCTCGTTCGGTGTGGCGCTCCGCCGCGTCGAACTGGCGCAGTCGCATGGAGGTGCCGCCGAGCTGTTCGAGGTAGAGATGGTAGCGCGGATCGAGCGCGATGGCCCGGGAGAGATACGCCACGTGCTGGTCCCATTCGCCCCGCCGCCGGTGGGCGAAGGCGATCGCCGCCAGCAGGTCGGCGTCGTTCGGTCGCTGGGCGAGCGCCGTGCGGAAATGCTCCAGCGCGCCGGCGTAGTCGCGGCCGGCCCACATGCGGAGGTACCCCTGGGCGAGGTGGGCCTCCGGCAGGTCGCGCCGCAAGGCGAACGCCCGCTGCACGGCGCGCTCGGCCTCGGCAAGGCGTGCAGCGGTTTGGTCGTGGGAGAACTGGTACATCTGCGCGTGCGCCTCGGCGAGCCTGGCGTACGCTTCCGCGAACCCCGAGTCGAGGGCCGTCGCCCGCTCGTACAGCTCTATCGCCGTCTCCTGGTCGCGCCTTGACGTCGGGCGTTTCAGGTGCTCGTACGCCCGCAGGTAGTAGTGGTACGCGTCGAGGTTGTCGGTGGGCTGGTCGCGCAGGGCGCGGCGCTCCGCGGCGAGCAGCGTCACGTCGAGGCCCTGCGCGACGCGCTCGGCGATCTCGGCCTGCAGCCCGAAGACGCCCGTCAGGGCGGCCTCGTAGGGCTCCGCCCAGAGGTGGGTCTCGTCAGCGACGCGGATGAGCTGCGGGCTGATGCGCACACGGCTGGCACTGCTCCGCCCGTGTTCCCAGCGGACGCTCCCTTCGAGGACATAGTCGACGCCGAGCTCGGCGCCGATCTGACGGACCGTCTTTTCGGTCCGCCGGTACTGGTTGGCGCTCGTGCGCGCGATGACGCCAAGACGCGGGATGCGCGCCAGACGACTCGTGATCTCCTCCGTGATGCCGTCGGCGAAGTACTGCTCCTCGGACGGACCGAGGTTCTCGAACGGCAGCACGACCACCATCGGCCGTCCGGCCGCGGCGCCGTTGCCTCGGAACACCCGGCGAGCGACGAACACGGCGCTCGCGGCCACGGCGGCAAGCGCGAGGGCGACGGCGGCGAGACGGCGGCGGCGCGCGGCCACCGCTACCCGGCCCGCGCCGGCCCCCGGAGCGCGCGGCACGACCGCCTGCGACAGGGCGGCGGCGAATTCGGCTGCAGTCGCGTAGCGATCCGCCGGCAACTTGCCCAACACCCGGCCCAGCACCTGCCCGACGGCCTCCGGCACCGTGGGTCGCGCTGCGCGCACCGTGGGCGGATCGCCCGTCAAATGCTGGTGCAGGATGCTTTCCGCGGTCGGCCCCGTGAACGGCGGCTGGCCCGCCAGCATCTCGAAGAGCACGCAGCCGAGGCTGTAGAGATCGCTCCGGCCGTCGAGCTCGCGCTCCCCCGCCGCCTGCTCAGGGCTCATGTAGGTCGGCGTGCCGAGGACGATCCCGGTCTCCGTGAGGCGGTCGCGTCCGGCCTCGGTGATGGCGCGCGCGATCCCGAAGTCCGTGACGACGGCGTGCCCGGCCTCGAGGAGAACGTTCTCCGGTTTGATGTCCCGATGCACCACGTCGTGACTGTGCGCGTGGCTCAGCGCGTCGGCCACCTCGCAGGCCAGGCGGACGGCGTCCTCGAGCGGCAACTGCTTCTCACGGCTCAACCGCTCGCGGAGCGACTCCCCCTCGACGAAGGGCATCACGTAGTAGAGGAACCCGTCGGCCTCGCCGGAGTCGTGCACGGGCAGGATGTGGGGGTGCGTGAGGCGGGCGGCCAGCTCGATTTCGCGGAGGAACCGATCTGGGCCTAGGACGGCAGCCAAGGCCGGACGCAGAACCTTGAGCGCAACGGGGCGGTGATGCCTGAGGTCCTGCGCGAGGTAGACAGTGGCCATGCCGCCGTGGCCCAGTTCGCGCTCCAGGGTGTAGCGCCCGGCGAGAGCGGCGCGGAGCGAGGCAGGGACCTCCGGCATGACCGGCTAAAATAAGCCGGGACTGCGCCGGCACCAGACCGCTCAGCGGCCGGGGGTGTCGTCCGAGGGCGCGCCCCGGCGCAGCCAGTCCTGGAACTCGGGTGACTCGCGCGCCAGCCGCCACTCGGCGAGCACCGACAGCGCCATGGCCCGTACCGGCCCGCTCGCCTCGGCCCCGAGCGAGCGCTCGAGCAGCCAGCCCTCGAACGCGTCGGGACCGGGGTCGTCGCGCACGGCGTCCTCGAGCAATCGGCGCTTGATCGCCATGCCGATCGCGTCGGGCGTCGTGTCGCGCTTGCGCTTCTTGCGCCGGCCCTCCGAAGCGCCGAGCGCCGCGAGCAGCTGGGCGCACACCTCGGCGGGGCGGGGCGGGGTCATCCGGTGATCCGAACGACCAACGGGTAGCCTGGCTCCTGGGGCCGCGCGTACCCGCCGTCCACGGCGACGAGATCCAACTCTACCGTCTCGAGATCGAGCAGCAGCAGCTCGAACGGGGGCGTCGCCTGCAGCGTCGTGACGCTCTTCAGGTATCCCCGACAGCTCGCGCACGTCTCGATCTTGCGTGTCTCGAGCTGCTGCTCGGGCACGAGGGAGCCGAGCCGTTCGTGCCTGGTCTCGCCGCAAAAGGGACACCGCAGCCAGGGGAACTGCCATGCGCCGCCGCAGCGGCCGCAGCGCAGCCAGCGGGAGCGGTCGAGACCCCGCAGCTCGGCGAGGATCGGCCAGCCGGCGCAGATCGGGCAGTAACCGCGTGGCCAGTGGGCGGGCACCCGGTCCTGGAGCTGTCGCCCACAGGTGTGGAGCAGGGGGAGGGCAGCGAACTGGGCCACGATCGCGAGGGCCTCGGGGACCATGCCGACCGCGGCCGCGAGCTCGTCCGCCGCGGACCGATCCTGGCGCACGACGCCCTCGACCAGCCGAACCGCATCCCTGCCGCTGGGCCGATAGCCGGCGAGCGAGGCGGTCGGATCGCCCGGCTCGGCGTCGGCTGCGGCCGCGTGGGCGAGGCGATGCATGAGCCGAGCCAATCGTTCCGTGTCCATGTGCAGCGCCTGGCCCTGCAGCAAGGGCGCGTCCGGGTCGACGGCGACGGCAAGCGGAGCGCGCAGCATCAGGTCGCCCTGGGCGTGGGCCGTCGCCCGGAGCAAGGCGAGCAACGACCGCCACTCCGGACTCCGGTGCTCGAGCGCGGCTAGTCGGGTCTCCATGTGGCGCTGAATACCGGCGTCGGGCCGTCGCATGGGACCGGCCTGGACGCGCAGGGAGTCTGGTAGTACGGGCGCGCGCCGTCGTGGAACACCACCTCGGCGCCCCGGTTCCCGACGTCGGCCCCCGGCCCGCCGCCGCGTGTGCGGTGCGACTCGGGGCTCGTGCACGCCACCACCGAGAGCAGCAGCGCGGGCCCGGCTGCCCGCGCCCAACGCCGGGGGCTCACGGGAGCGCGACTCCCGAGCCCGCCGCGTGGATCTGCTCGGAGGAGAGGAGCACGACGACGCGCAGCAGGAACCCGCCCGCCAGCACGAGCGCGGCGGCCCGGGCGAGATGGCGGTGAGCGGCCGCCGGCCGCTCGAGGACGAGCGGCCAAACGATCCCCGCCCCGACCACGCCGAGCACCAGCAGGAGCCCCCACCACCCGACGAAGACCCGCGCGACCGAGCCCAAGGAGACGAGGAACGCGACCAGCGTCAGGAGCTCTAGCGCGAGCGCGACGCGGTCGGACTCGGCGAGCCAGTGCAGCGAGCCCGGGTGTGCCGGGCTGCGCCACCGCGAGAGGAGGATCAAGCTCGCGGCGCCTGTCGAAATGCCCGAAAAGAGGAACAGCGCCCCCAACAGCGTCGAGTCGGCCCAGATCGGGCGATTCGTGACCGCGAGGAGCACGCCCGTGTAGCCGGCCAGAAAGAACCCGAACACGCTCCCCAGGACGGCGATGCCGCCCGCCACCACACGCCCGTTCAGCGCGCGGACGGGCGGCCACTGCAGCGGCTTCCAGGACGGCCGCCCCTCCTCCGCAGCCGCGCCGAGCGCACCCAAGAACGAGAACAGCCCGAACAGCAGGACTCCCCAGGCACCGACCGACATCGGCGACCAGTATTTGAACATGAGACGGCCCGTGTTCGACTGGATCAACATGTGCCAGAACCGCTCGGGCCGGGTGAGGTCGACGGTGAGGAGGAGCCCGCTCAGGATCGCGCCCGCGCACGCCACGTAGTACCCCAGACGGGCGATCGGCCGGTCTTCGGGCCGGCCGAAGGCCCGAAGCAGCGCCGCCAGGAAGAACGCGCCGCCGGCGATGCCCCCGACGAAGAAGTACAGGATGATGTACCAGGTCCAGCCGGGCGACGACGTGAAGAACGTGTCAGACACTGATCCGGTCCATGCGCCGCTTCCGCAGGCTCAGCACGCCGAACAGCGCTATGAGGATGGCGCCCGCCGTCGAAAACAGGGAGCTCGTGAACAGGTTGCGGGTGGGGAGCCGCGGCCGGCGCGGCAGTCCGTAGATCTCGGGCTCGTCCACCAGGAGGTAGAACGAGTTGAGCCCGCCGAGGATCGCGTCGTCGGCGCCGTAGAGCCGGGCCCGCGGCTCCCCCAGCAAATGCAGCTGCCGCACCCGCGTTTCGGCCAGCTTGCGCAGCTCGCCGATCGGCCCGAACCGGATCGAGTCCGTGGGGCAGGCCTGGGAGCAGGCAGGCTCCATGCCGGCCTTGAGGCGGTCGTAGCACAGCGTGCACTTCTGCGCGGTGTCGGACGCGGGATTGATGTCGATCACCCCGAACGGGCACGCCGCGATGCAGAGCCGGCACCCGTTGCAGGTGTTCGACATGATGACGACGGTGTCAAACTCGGTCCGGATAATGGCGCCGGTGGGGCAGACCTCGAGGCAGGGCGCCTGGACGCAGTGCTTGCACACGTCGCTGAGCATCAGCCAGCGCGCCTCGGTGCGGTCCTCGTTGAACTGCTCGATGAACTTGACGTGGCGCCAATTGGTGCCGGAGAGGCGACGGGTGTTGTCGTAGCTGTCGCCCGAGATCTCGCCCCGCCCGCCGTTCGCCGCCGGGAGCTGGTTCCACTCCTTGCACGCGACCTCGCAGGCCTTGCAGCCGATGCAGACGGTCGTGTCGGTGTAGAACCCCATGGGCTCCGGCATCAGGCTCCCCCCCGCTCCACGTTGCAGACGAAGGCCTTGCCTTCGTGGATGCTCACGTTGGGATCACCCACCAGCGCCGTGAGCTCGTTCACGACGTCGCCGGTCACGACGCCCTCCCATCCCCAGTGCCACGGCATGCCGACCTGGTGCACTACCTTGCCCGCGATGCGGAACGGCCGCAGCCGGCGCGTCACCAGCGCCTTCGCCCGGATCACGCCGCGCGGCGTCGAGACCCGCACCCAGTCGGTGTTCTCAATGCCCTTCTCGGCTGCGAGCTCGGGGGAGAGCTCGATGAAGAGCTCAGGCATCAGCTCGGTGAGCCACGGGTTCCAGCGGCTCATCGCGCCGGCGAGGTAGTGCTCCGTCAGCCGGTAGGTCGTGATCACGTACGGGAAGCGCTCGTCCCCGACCGTCGCGAGCGCGTTGTCGTCCCGCTTCCAGTACTTGAGCACCGGGCTGGTCTGCCGCCCGTACAGCGGGTTCTGCACCGGCGACTCCGCAGGCTCGTAGTGCGTGGGGAGCGGCCCGTCGATGAGCCCGCTCGGCGTAAACAGCCAGCCCACGCCGTCCGGCTTCATGATGAAAGGCGCCCGGCCGGGCAACGCGTCGAGCCCGACCCCGTTCGGATCGGCGGGAGCGGTCGGCGGCTTGGTGAGAGCGAAGTCCGGTGTGTCGTAGCCGACCCACTGCCGCTGCTCCGCGTCCCACCAGACCCACTTCTTGCGCTCGCTCCACGGCCGGCCCTGTGGATCGGCCGAGGCGCGGTTGTACATCACCCGCCGGTTCGCGGGCCACGCCCAGCCCCAATTCAGGTGCGAGCCGACCTGGCCCGGCGGGTCCGGCTCCTTGCCGGCGGCCAGGTTCCTCCCCGGCGCCGGGAACACGCCGCAGTAGATCCACGATGCGCACGTCGTGGACCCGTCGTCCTTCAACTCCCCGAAGCCCGTGAGATGCTGCTCGGGGTGCCCCGTGCGATACCCGTTGATCTCCCGCAGGACCTTCTCGATGTCGGGCTCGCCCGGGATGCTCGTCGACTCGTCGGGGTCGTAGTCCCAGGTCAGGTTCTTCAACCCCTGATCCCGGGCCACGGCGCCGTCGGCGTAGAGCTGCTTCAACCGCTTCCCGAGCTGATAGGTGAACCACGGATCGGAGCGGCAATTACCCGGTGGGTCTGCGGCCTTGAAGTGCCACTGGAGCATCCGCTGGGTGTTGGTGAAGCTCCCCGCCGTCTCGGCCACTTGCGCCGAGGGGAAGAAGAACACCTCGGTGGGGATGTCCTCGGGCTGCACGTCGCCGCGCTCCACCTCCGGCGCCCGGTACCAGAAGGTCGCCGTCTCGGTGAGGAAGTTGTCCTTCACGACGAGCCACTCGAGGTTGCGCAGCCCCTTCCGCTCGAGCCCCGCATTGAGCGACGTGGCAGGGTTCTGCCCGATGCAGATCATCCCCCTCACCCGGCCCTCGGCCATCGCGACGAACATCGGCAGGTGCGAGTGGTCACCACTGATCTTCGGGTGCCAGTCGTAGCCGAAGTCGTTACTGGGCGTCGCAGTGTCTCCGTACATCGACTTGAGGTAGGAGACCATGAACTTCGGCATGTTCGCCCAGTAGCCCGTCGCGCTCGCCTCCATGGCGAGGTAGTCCCGCAGTGACTCGTGCCGTTTCAGGGCCGACGGAGCGTTCATGTACCCGTGGATGCTGTGGTACAGGGTCGGGATGTCGGTCGATCCCTGGATCGACGCGTGGCCCCGGAGCGCCATCACGCCGCCGCCCGGCCGGCCGACGTTGCCCAGCAGGAGCTGGAGCAGGGCGCAGCAGCCGATCATCTGCGGCCCGTAGGTGTGCTGCGTCCAGCCGACGGCGTACACCCAGGCGGTGGTCCGGTCGCGCCCGGAGTTCTCGAGCACCGCCTCGGCGACGTGGAGGAACGTCTCCCTGGGGCAGCCGGTCACGGCTTCGACCATATCGGGGGTGTAGCGGCTGAAGTGCCGCTTGACGAGCTGGAATACGCAGCGCGGATGTTGCAGCGTCTCGTCGCGCTCGGCCGGCGGCTTCTTGAGCGAGCGGATCAGCTCGTCGAACGGCGTGTCGGGGTCGCTGCGCGGGGCGCGGCCCTTGCCACGCCGCGCATACTGCCAACTCCGGGCGTCGTACTCGCCGACGAACCCGTCGAACGGCCAGTCCTTCTTGTTGCCCGTGTACTCCAACAGCCCCGAGAACACACCGTCCAAGTCCTCGGCGTCCCGGAAGTCGTCGCTCACGATGGTGGCGGCGTTCGTGTAGTTGACCACGTACTCCTTGAAGAAGGGATCCGTGTTCCACCGCCGGCTGTTGATGACGTAGTGAATCAGCCCGCCGAGGAAGGCGATGTCCGCGCCGGCGCGCACGGGGGCGTAGACGTCCGCCATCGCGCTGGTGCGGGTGAAGCGTGGATCGACGTGGATGAGCTTCGCCCCGTGCTCCACCTTGGCCTTCAGCGGCCAGCGGAACGCCACCGGGTGGCACTCGGCCATGTTGGAGCCCTCGATGACGATGCAATCCGAGAGCTCCAGGTTGCGCGGGTACAGGGTCGCCGCGCCGCGACCGAGCCGGGTCCCCAGACCGGGGACGCTAGAGGAGTGTCATATCCGCGCCTGGTTCTCGATCGCCACGACCCCCAGCCCCCGCATCAGCTTCTGCTGGAGGTGGTTCCATTCGTTGTCGAGCGTGGCGCCGCCCAGGGCGAAGATGCCGAGCGTGTGGTTGACCAGCGTGCCGTCGGCGAGCCGCTCGACGAAGGTCTCGTCGCGGGTCGTCTTGACGCGCTCGGCCACCCGGTCCATCGCCCACTCGAGGTCCACCTCCACCCACTCGCGGGCGCCGGGCTTGCGGTGCAGGACTTTGGTGGCGCGGTTCGGGTTCTTGTGGAGCTGGTAGGTGGCCGCCCCTTTCGGGCAGAGACAGCCTTCGTTGTGCGGGCTGCGGGGATCGCCTTCGATGTTGACGATCTCGCCGTCGATCGTGTGTACGATCAACGCGCAGCCGACGGAGCAGTAGGGGCAGACGCTCGGCGTCGCGGTGGCGTTGCGGATGCGGAGCTGCTGGGCGCGGGCGGTCGCCGGGGTGAGGCTCAACCCCAAACCGAGGAGCGACCCCAGGGCCGTCCCTGCGCCGGTACGAAAGAAATCCCGTCGGGAGAGCGGCATGACCTCCCCTATATCTTAACTTCGATCGTCGCCCCGCGTTTGTAGCGAATGTAGAGGAACGCCATTGGGATCACGAGGAGGCCGGCCGCCAGCACCGAGAGGCCGAGCAGGGTCGCCGACAACAGCACCGCCTTCTGGGACGCCTCGGCCGCATCGAACAGCGCCGCGTCCTGGTGCGCCAGCAGGACGATCATCGCCTGGCGACCTTCGGTCGTGAGGCCCACGTCGGCGGTGGCGAGCCCTTCGAGAATCGTGCGGATCAGAGCGCTGTCGTCGGCGGTCGTGACGCTTTGCTGGAGCGCCACGAACTTGTCGGTGAGCGCGGTGCGGATGCTGTCGCGCAGCTGCTTTGCCTCGGGTCGGTTGAACGCCGGGTCGGTGCTGGACGCCATCTGGCGCCACACCTCGAGCGCCGCGTTGTAGCTGTGCAGCGTCTGCGCGGTCTCGCCGCCCCGCCGCACGGTCGCCGCCGCGTGGCCGAGCGACCGGATGAGCAGGGCCCCGATGACGAGCGCGGCGACGAGCGTCGCCGCGCTGATCGAAACCGCGATGCCCGGCCGGATGAAGGTGTAGTCCTTCATCGCGATCGCAAACGAGGAGCGTTCCGCAGAGGGGCGCGGCGGCGGCTGCGGCGGCTGGGTCATGAACGAATCGCCTAGTGTCGGTGAAGGTCGCCCCACGGTATCCGCTTCCGGGGGCGGTGTCAATGACGGCGAACCCGCGCTCCCGAGTCTTACTGGACGGTCACCGTCCCGGTCATGGGCGGACCGTGGATCGTACACTCGTAGTTGAACGTCCCCGTGGAGTTGAACTGCCGCGCGGCCGACCCGCTGCTCATGTTGCCGATGTTCGCCGGCGCCCCCGCAGTCGCAGCGAACGTGACGTTGTGGGTGACGGCGCTGCCCCAGGTCCACGTGACGGTCCCGCCCACGGCGATCGTCACGGCGTTCGGGCTGAAGGAGAGGCTCCCCTGCGGCCCGACCGTCACGCTGGCCGTGGTCGGCGCCGACGTCGCGGTCGTCGTGAAGGTGACGGTCATCGGAATCACGACGGCCGTGGCGGTGGCGGCGTGTGCGCCCGCGTTCGCGCTCAACGTGCGCGTCGCGCTGGCCTGACCGTTCGAGCCGGTGGTGTTCTGGGCCGGGGTGATCGTGCCCCCGCCGCCCGTGACCGCCCAGTCGATGGTCACCCCTGCCTTCGGGTTGTTGTGGTCGTCTCGCACGGTCACCGTGTAGGTCACCATCGAGTTGATCACCGCCGACCCGCCGTCGCCCGAGGTCTTGGTAAGCACCGCCGCGTTCCCGGCGGTGGCGGTGGCGGTGAAGGTCACTGGCGACCCGATCAGCCCGGTCACGTCGGCCTGCGCGGCCTGGGAGCCCGCAGTGGCGCCGAGCGTGTGGGTGACCGACGCGATGCCGCTCGCGTTCGTTTGGCTCGTTGGGGCCGATACCGAGCCGCCGGCCGCGGTCCAGTTGACGGTGACGTTCTGGACTGGGGCGTTGTTCTGATCGCGCACGATCACGGAAAGCGGGGTGCCGAGCGTCGCCAGGACGGTATCGGTCTGGCCGGTTCCGGCGTTCACTGCCATCTGGGTCGCACCTTGGATCTGAGCCACGGCGGTGAACGTGAGCGGCGAGCCGGTCAGCCCCGACTTGGTGGCCGTCGTGGTCTGGGTCCCGGCGTTGGGTCCGAGGGTACGGGTGATCGCGGCGATCCCGGCGGCGTCGCTGACACTCGACGCGGCGCTCACCATGCCGCCGCCGGAGGCCGCCGCCCAGTTCACCGACACGCCCTGGACGGGATTGTTGCTGGCATCCCGGACGATCACGGAGAGCGGCGTCAGCGCGCTACCCGCCGGCGCCACCTGGTTGTCGCCGCTGTTCTTGGCGATCTGGGTCGCCGTTGGTCCGGGCGGGGTGCCGCCGTCGCCGCCGCCGCCGCCGCACGCCGCGCCAACCAGTGCCGCCCCGACGAGTACCGCGATGCTCACTCGTAACGGTGCCATAGGCCACCTCGTATCACTATAGGGGTCTGGAGAAACATGATCTGATTAGTCTGCATTCCAAGATACTTCGTTCTGTGGCCGCTCGTTACTTGACGGAACCGCGTGGATTTCGCATCTGTAGAGTCCGCCCCAACAATCGTTACGCCGCCGCCGGTCTTCTCGGATGACGTGACCGGCAGGTTAGCGGCGCGTCGAGGAGCGGCGGACTCCAAAGGAGCCCATTGTTGAGCGCTCATGAAGCCTTCCGCCCCGGGGCGGAGGAGATCCTGCGCCAGGCCAGCATCGCGCTGGGCGGCCGCCCGGTCAGCATGTGGGAGGTGGCGGGCTCGGACCGGCTACTGCTGCAGGCGTCGAGCGAGTACCCGCCCTCGTACCACGCCACGAACATCGACGTCGACGCGACCCTCAAGCGCTGGAACGTGCCCCTCCGGCACGGCTCCCGCTGGGTGGGGTGCCGCCTGTCCGACGATGGCCCCTGGGTGATCGCCCCCGTGCGCGCCCGCCCGCCGCAGCCGCCGCCCGACGGGCGAGAGCGGCGCAGCCGGGAGCGCCTCACCCTGGAGCTGGCCGGGCTGTGCCTCGGCCTCGTGGATCGGCGTGAGAACCCGCGCCTCTCTCCCCAGGCCGCTGCCCGGACGGAGAGCCTCCAAGAGCTGGCGAGCCTCCCCGCCATGATCGCCCACCAGGCTAGCAATCCGCTGACTGCCGCGCGGGCGGGGCTGCAGCTCTGCGTCAAAGCGCTGGGCGGCTGGGCCGACCTCGCCGCCGACCGCCGCGACGAGCTGCTCGACGAGTTGGGCCAGGTCATAGGCGACATCGACCGGGCGATCAGCTTCCTGCGCGCCGTGCAGGACCGCACCCGCGGCGCCTTCGCTCGCTCCGAGCGGTTCGACGCGGTGCGCGTCGCCCGCTCCTGCATCACCCTCGAGACCCGGCTGCTCCACGAGCGCTCCATTCACCTCGACTTCATGACGACCCTCGACTCGGCGTACCTCAAGGGCGACCCCAATTCGCTGTTCGATCTCCTCGTCAACCTCATCCGCAACGCCGCGGACGCCTATCAGGGTCTCCCGGGCACCGTGCAGGTCGGTCTCACGCGCGAAGGCACGGTGCTGAAGCTGACGGTGGCCGACCAAGGCTCCGGCATCCTTCCGGAGCACATCGATCGCGTGTTCGACTCCGGCTTCACCACCAAGGAGTTCGGGAAGGGGAGCGGGATGGGGCTGGCGCTGGTGCGGAGCGTCGCGGAGGAAGTGTTCGCCGGGTCGGTGTCGGTGTGGTCGCAGGCCGGCCTGGGGGCGACGTTCACAGTGACGCTGCCGATCCCGCCGCAGCGGGACAGCGATCCGGGAATCCAGCGGTCAGCGGTCGGCGAGGAGCCATCAGGCACTGACGGCTGACGGCGCTTACTCTTTCAGCAGCGCTTCCAGGTCCAGCCCCCGCGTCACCATCACCAGCACCCCGTCCGGGCCGCGGGGCCACTCGTGCTCCGGCCGGTCGCGGTACAGCTCGACCCCATTGCCGTCGGGGTCGCGCAGGTAGACCGCTTCGCTCACGCCGTGGTCCGCTGCCCCCTCGAGCGGGACGCCGCGCTCCAGCACCCGGCGCACCGCGACGGCGAGGGTGAGGCGGTCCGGGTAGAGGATGGCGAAGTGATACAGCCCGGTGGTGCCCGGCGCGGGGCGCGGTGCCCCTTGTCCAGCCCAGGTGTTGAGGCCGATGTGGTGATGATAGCCGCCGAAGGAGAGGAACACGGCGTCGCGGCCGTAGCGTGCGGTCACCTCCAGGCCGAGCACGTCGCGATAGAAGGCGAGCGCGCGATCCAGGTTGGAGACCGTGAGGTGCACGTGGCCGATGTGGGGATGGCTTTCCATTTCATCTACCAGAACGCTTACCGGTTCCACGACGCTACGACGGTACGTTGTAAGTGATTATCGGGCAGTTTCGTACAACGTAGCATCGTAGCGTCGTGCCACGTGGTTAGATTTCCCGCCCATGAACGCCATCCCCAAGATCCCGACGCCGGTCAACGAGCCGGTCCTGTCCTATGCCTCCGGGACCCTCGAACGGACCGAGTTGAAGAAGACGCTGAAAGAAATGGCCGCCCGGGCGATCGAGATCCCCGTTGTCGTGGGCGGCAAGGAGATCCGCACCGGCAAAACCAAGGACATCACGATGCCGCACTGCCACCGGCACCTGCTCGCCAAGGTGCACCAAGCGGGGCCGCACGAGATCGACGCGGCGGTCGCGGCGGCGCGCGAGGCGTGGCGCGAATGGTCGGCGTGGCCGCTCGAGCGGCGGGCGGCGGTCTTCCTCAAGGCGGCGGACCTGCTCGCCACCAAGTACCGGGCGACCGTGAACGCCGCCACGATGCTCGGCCAGAGCAAGACCGCGCACCAGGCGGAGATCGACGCGGCGTGCGAGCTGATCGACTTCTGGCGATTCAACGCCCACTACGCCGAGCGCATATACACCGAGCAGCCCCTCTCGGCCGCGGGGACGTGGAACACGCTCGACCACCGGCCGCTGGAGGGGTTCGTCTACGCCATCAGCCCCTTCAACTTCACCTCGATCGGCGGCAACCTCTCGTCGGCACCGGCCCTGATGGGGAACACGGTCGTCTGGAAGCCCGCTGCCACCGCCGTCTACTCGAACTACTTCTTGCTCAAGGTGATGGAGCAGGCGGGGCTGCCCCCCGGGGTGATCAACTTCATCCCAGGGTCCGCGGCGCAGATTTCGGAGCGGCTGCTCGCCGACCGGCATCTCGCCGGGATCCACTTCACCGGGTCTACCGAAGTGTTCCAGGGCCTGTGGAAGCAGGTGGCGCAGAACCTCGAGCGCTACGCCGGCTACCCGCGTCTCGTGGGGGAAACGGGCGGCAAGGACTTCATCGTGGCGCACGCGAGTGCCGACGTGGACGCGCTCGCCACCGGGATGGTGCGCGGCGCGTTCGAGTACCAGGGCCAGAAGTGCAGCGCCGCCTCGCGCGCCTACATCCCCGACAACCTCTGGCCCAAGGTCCGCGAGCGTGTGCTCGAGATGCTGGCGGACCTCCGCATGGGCGACCCCGCCGATTTCGGCAACTTCATGGGCGCGGTGATCGACCGGGCGGCGTTCGACAAGATCAAGGGGTACATCGAGGCCGCGCAATCGGCGCCGCAGGCCCAGGTGATCGCGGGCGGCGACTGCGACGACGCGGCGGGGTATTTCATCCAGCCGACCATCATCCTGGCCGAGGACCCCGCCTACCGCACCATGTGCGAGGAGATCTTCGGCCCGGTGCTCACGGTGTACGTCTATCCTGCGGCGCGCTGGGCGGAGACGCTCGCGCTGGTGGACCAGACGTCGCCCTACGCCCTCACCGGCGCCGTGTTCGCCCAGGAGCGCCGTGCGGTGGCCGAGGCGATGGCGGCGCTGCGGTTTGCGGCGGGCAACTTCTACGTGAACGACAAGCCGACCGGGGCCGTGGTCGGCCAGCAGCCGTTCGGGGGGGCGCGCGCCAGTGGCACCAACGACAAGGCGGGCTCGATCCTCAACCTGATCCGCTGGGTGTCGCCGCGAGTGATCAAGGAGAACTTCATCCCGCCCATGGACTACCACTACCCGTTCATGGCGGAGCAGTGAAGCCTGCGGAGACGAAAGCCCCCGGTCGCGCGATCGGGGGCCGTTGGTTTTTCACCGGGGGACTTCAGCGGCTCACTTCGGCGGCAGGATCTTGAACATCCCCGTCCCGCACACCGGGCATACACCCTTCAGGGCGGGCCGGCCGTTCGCCATCTTCACTTCCTGCCCGTTGGAGATCTTCCGCTTGGCCTTGCACTTCACGCAATAACCTTCGTCCGCAGCCATGGGGGTCTTTCCACCCTTCGCCATGTCGTTCCTCCGTCAGGGGCATAGGCCGGTACCGGTGGGCGGAAAACACTCCCCGCCCGGGACGGCCAGAACATAACACGACCGCCTTAAATCGTGGGAGCCGGGCCGGTAGCGGGCGCGTCGCTGAAGCCGATCCGCTTGTGGGTCCCGTCGCAAAACGGCTTGGTCGCGGAGCCTCCACAACGGCACAGCACAACGACTTGCGCCGGGCGGCCGTCTTTGCGGGGCGGCACAGGGATCTCCACCCCGTCGGGGGTGATGATCCGCACGGGGCCTTCGACGATGAGCGGGCCGTTCGGCTTCGGCGTAATGACGGTGATGCTGTCCATGGCCGAAATATACGCGACGCGGGGATCCGATCTCGCCGCCAGGGCGTACGCCCGACCTCGGCTTCGCGCCTCCCAGGGCCGTTGTCTTTCGGCCGCGTGTCTCCCGTTTGACGGTGCTGCGCGACGTACGGGCAATCGCCTGGATTCATTCGCAAAGCCCCGCGACGGGGAACGGACGCGCGCCGGGAAGGGTATGCCACGGTATGTTTGCAGTCCCGCTGCGCACGCTCCCCCTCATCCCGCTGCCGCTCCTCGTGCTGGCCTGCGTATCCGAGCGCGGGCCGATCACGAACCGGATGGCCCACGCGGGCACCAACTACCTCTCCCGCGCGGCGCGTCACCCGGTGAGCTGGCAGCCATGGGGTAAGGCAGCGTTCGCGCTCGCCGCGCAGCTCGACCGGCCCGTCCTGCTGTTCGTCGGTGCCGACGACTGTCGCGGCTGCGCCGCGATGGACCAGGAGGCGTACGACAACCCCGCCCTCGCCGGGCTGATCAACTCGCTCTTCGTCCCGGTGCGCGTGGACCGCGACGAGCGGCCGGACGTGGCGCAGCGCTATCAGGCCGCCGTGCAGACACTCGCCGGTCTGCGCGGGTATCCGCTCACCGTGTTCCTCACCCCCGACGGATCGGCGTTCTTCGGCGGCACCTACTTCCCGGCCGACGACCCGATGACCGGCCGCGGGCTGATGCAGATCCTCCCCGACGTGGCGCGCAGCTATCGCGACCAGCGCCAGTTCATCATCCAGCAGGCGGCGCTGGTACGACAATTGGCCATGACCAGGAGCGGCGGCTCCCACGGCGTCCTGCAGCCGCGGCAGCTCGAGTTCGAGATGGGCACGATGCGGGGCGGGGTCGCCGTGGCGGCCGCGTCCGGCGCGGTGCGCCGTAACTTCCCGGCGACGCGGGCCGTGGGCGCCCTGCTCTCGGACTACGGCCGCATGGGCGACACGACCTCCCTGGGCGTGGCGCGCGCGGCGCTCGACCGGATGCTCGACAGCGCCCCCCCCCTCCCCGCAGACGCGCCTGAGCCACAGGGCGCGCGCGACGACCCGCCGACGATCGTCCGCGCGGGGCTGCTCCGCGACCTCGCGCAGGCGTGGGCCGTGACAGGCGAGGCGCGCTACGGCGACGCGGCGCGCCGGCTCGCCGGGGCGCTCGCCGGGGAGCTGGGGGGGGGGCGGCGGACCGACCGCGCCGTCTTCACCGACCGCGAAGCATTCGTCATCGGCTCGGTGCTCGAGGCCGCGGGCGCCGTGGGTGATTCCGCGGCCGAGGCGGCGGCCCGCATGGCGCTCGACTCCCTGCTGGTCCGTGTTTACACGCCGGGATGGGGCGTGCGCCACGCCGTCGTCGGATCGGTGCAGGGCTTATTGCAGGACCAGATGCAGGTCGCCGGCGCTTGCCTCGCGGCACATGCGGCCACCGGCGACACGCGCTACCTCGCCGTCGCGCGCGACATTGCGGCGGTCCTGGACCGCGATTTCGCCGACCCGCTGGGCGGCTACTTCGACGCCGCCAGGCCCGATCCCGCCGCGCCCGCCCCGGAGGACCGCACCAAGCACGTGCTTGACGACCTGCTGCCCGGCGCCAATGCGTGGGCGGCGCGGGTCCTGCTGCAGCTCGCCGCCGCCACGGACGAGCCGCGCTACCGCCGCCGCGCCGAGGCCACCTTGGAGGCGTTCGCGCAGGCGATCGGCGGTGAAGGCATCCGAGCCGCGACCTACCTCGAAGTCGCCCGCCAGGTGCTCGGACGACGGTGACTCACGAAGTGTACTCGGCGTTGATCTGCACGTAATCGGGAGACAGATCGCAGGTCCACACCATCGCCTCCGCTCGACCGAGCCCTAAGTCGAGGCGGAGACGAATGGCGTTCTGCTCGAAGATCGCGCGCGCCCGCGCGGGCTCGGGGGAGGCCGTCGCGCCACCCTCGGCCAGGGCGAGCCAGTCGCCGTCCTCTCTCGCCACCAGCAGCGCCAGCCGCTCCGGCTCGAGCGCCACCCCAGCCGCGCCCGCCGCGGCCAGCACCCGCCCCCAGTTTGGGTCGCCTCCATAGAGGGCGGTCTTCACGAGCGCCGATCGTGCGATGGCGCGCCCCACTTCCCGCGCCGCCGCTTCGGTCGGCGCGCCCACGACTTGGATCTCGACGAACTTCGTCGCGCCCTCACCATCCCGCACGATCGCGAGCGCCAGGGTACGCGCCACGTGGTGCACCGCCTCCTCGAACAGCTTCGCCGTCGCCCCGTCCCGGCCCGGTTCCACGCCCGACGCACCGTTGGCGAGGAACAACACGGTGTCGTTGGTGGACGTGTCGCCGTCTACGGAGATCGCGTTGAAGGTGTGATCGGCGACGCGCCGCAGCAGCGGGGCCAGGGTCGCGGGCTCGAGGTGGGCGTCGGTGGTCAGCACGCCCAGCAGGGTCGCCATGTCGGGGTGGATCATCCCGGCCCCCTTGGCGATCCCGCCCACCGTGATCGGGCCAGCCGGGGACTCGATCCGCACGGCGCAGTGCTTGGGCCGGGTGTCGGTGGTCATGATGGCGCGGGCGGCCTCCGCGCCGCCGGCGGCGGAGAGCCGGGCCGCCGCTTGGCGCAAGCCTTCCCCCACCTGCTCCACCGGCAAGGGGACGCCGATCACGCCGGTGGAGAGGACCAGGGCGGTGCGGGGTGGAAGACCCGCCGCCTGCTCGGCGGCCTGGGCCATCGCCCGCGCGGCGGCCAGGCCGTCGGCCCCGGTGCAGGCGTTCGCCACGCGGGCGTTCATCGCCACTGCGCGGATCCGGCCGGGGCGCTCGCCCAGGAGGTCCTGGTCGTAAAGGACCGGGGCGGCGCGCACCGCGTTGCGCGTGAAGACGCCGGCGGCGGCGCAGCTCGAGTCGCTCACGAGTAGGGCCACGTCGAGGGCACCGCCCGTCTTCAGCCCGGCGGCCGCGGCGCCCGCGGTGAATCCCTGCGGCGACGTCACCGAGCCGTCGGCGATGGGAACGAGTGAGGACGTGGCGGACATGGGCGCCAAGATAGCCCGGCGCTCTCGCTTGTGTAACGCCTGCGTTTTTCTTATAGTAGCGCAACCCTCCCCGGAGACTCGTTCGATGTCGGATCCGTTCCTCAGCTCCGACGAATACGACGAACGTGCACATCAGCTCTACAACGAAGGACAATACGACGAAGCCATACACACCCTGCGCGAAGGCTTGGGGCTCTACCCCCACGCCGTCGAGCTGCACGTGGGGATGGGATACGCGCGACTCGCGCGCGAGGAATTCGCCTGGGCGCGCCGGGCGTTCGAGGAAGCGGTCGGGCTGGACCCCGACCACGAAGACGCCCTCGCCGGCCTCGGGGAGGTACTGCTGAAGTTCGGCGACCGCGCGGGCGCCGTGGAAAGTTTTGAACGTATCCTGCAGCTCGGCTTCCGCGAGGACCACGACCTGATGCTCCAGATTGGACGGGCGCTGTTCCGTGAGAGCGTGCTGGACCAGGCGCGGCGGTTCTTCGAGATCGCGGTCACGGCGCACGCCGATTCGGCGGAGGCCGCCGCGTGTGTCGGCTACGCGGCCCACCGGCTCAACGACGAGGGCGGCGCCCTCTATTGGCTGCGCCGCGCGCTCGAGCTCGACCCTGGGCACGGCGAGGCGCGGATTTACCTGGCCAACCTCCTCTATGACCGCGGGGAATACGAGGCTGCGCTGTTCCACCTCGAGCGCACCGAGCCCGACGACCACTTCGACGGCCTCGCGATCTGGCGTCTGATCGAGCTGAAGCGGAGCGTCTACCGCCTGCCGGAGGACGACCCCGAGCTCGTCCCCTGGCACGGCCGGCTGAGCGAGATGGCGGGCGAGTCGACCCCTGAGGATCTGCTGCTGTCGGAGGTCGAGGCCATCGGGTCCGACGGTCAGGTGCGAGATCCACGCCAGCTCGAGCTGTTCGGCACGCTGCTCACCGAGCTGCAGGGCATGCGCTCCCGCGGTGGCGCAGGGGAGATTCATCGCGTGGCCACGCTCTCCGGGGTGACCTACGTCGGCACCTGGGAGGAGATCGTCCGACAGATGAAAGACGACGCGGCGGAGTGGGCCGACGGCTCGGTGGAGCAGTACATGGCCGCGACGGCCCAGCGGGGCCGGCGGCAGACCGGCATCGCCATCCCGGCCACGGATCCCGAGAGCTTCATCAAGGGGAGCGCGGACGCGGGATTACTTCGGATACTGCACTAAACGGCGTCAAACAACAGCGTCGAACAAGACGTCAAGCGAGGGCGTCACCCACGTCTTCGTTTGACGTTCTTGTGCGACGTGTTTGTTCGACGCCTTACGGGGTTTTCTTGAACCGAATCCCCACCGCCAGCGGCCCATCCCCGAGCGCGACCAGCGCCAGCGCGCCGGCCAGCAGCAGGGTCTCCAGCTCGAAGTTCCGGCCGCCCGGCACCTGCACGGCGAGAATCGCGACGGCCATGTCGACGGCCATCAAGGCCGCCCACGGCCGCGTCAGGATCCCGAGTAGCACGCACGCCGCACCCAACGTCTCCACGGTGGTCAGGTATACGGCGGTGGGTGTGGCAAAGGGGATGCCGACTCCGTGCAGGAAGCCGGCAACTCCGGCGATGCCGTTTTGGAGCTTCCCCACCCCGTGCTGCAAGAACACGGCGCCCACGGCGAGGCGCAGGACGACGGTGGCATAGGGGGCGAACCGGTTCATGGCCCTTCCAGGGTGTGAGGGAGAGTGACGGGACCCCGCCGTCGCGAATCGGTCCGCACCTCACGGGCCCCCAGCCGCTTGATGATCACGTCGAGGCCACGCTGCGGCTGCACGGCGCCGAGCCCGGCGACGTCGGCGAAGCACAGCCCGGCGTCGGGGATCGCGTGCACGGCCACGTGCCCGCCGCGGCACACCAGCAGGGCGGTGATGCCGGTGGTGCCGGATTTCACGACCGGCGGGTCGGCGGGGTTCAGCCCGGCGGCGTTGGCCGCGGCGAGCAGCAGGCCGCCCAGCGCCTGCGGATCGCTCAGCCGGTCGCCCGGGATACCGCCGAGGTCCGCAAAGACGTGGGCGAAGTTCACGATCCGCAGGGGCGGTTGTCGGCGACGAGCGGTGCGACGAACACCCCCCGCACAGGGAGGACGCCGAGCGGCTCGTCGTACATGTCAGTGCGCTGGGCAAGGAACGTGAAGGAGCCGCTGATCGCCTGGCCGTTGCTCACCGGGGTCACCCGGTGGATCCGCAGGACGCCCCCCGGCCGCGACAGGGCGGTAATGGTCGCCGTCGAGGCCCGCAGCGACCACAGCCCCCAGGGCCGGGCTGGCCGGCACACGAAGTTGTTGCCCGCGTCGAACGCCTCCTCGGGCGAGATGGAGTCGACCACGAAGCTGAACGGCACGGTCACCGGCGTGCGGACGGTCAGGACCACGTTCTCCACGTTCACGCCGCCGACTGCGAGCGACGCGTTCAACCGGAACGTCAGGGAGTCGCCCTGGCGCTTGTAGTTCACACCGCGCACGCTTGCCCGCGCCCGCCGGATCGCGGTGCCGAGGATCGTAAAGAACGCCTTGCCGCCGGTCGTGTCGCCGAGGAGGACGACCTCCACCGCGCCGGTGTCGGCGACGGTATCAGCGCCGCTGGCCGCGTGGGCGACGAAGGCGATCGGGTTCCCCGCCGCGGTCGCGGTGATCCGCCCCGCCGCGGAGTCGATCTGAAAGAGGGCGTTGGTCGGGGCGCTGAACCAGACGGTCGGGGTCGCGCCGGACTTGACCCGCACCTCGACGGGGATGAAGAAGGTATCCTGCGGCATGAGGAAGATTGTGTCGAGCAGCAGCGCGAGGTCGAGCTTCCGGGTCACGACGACCAGCCCGCTGGCGTCCGCCCCTTCGTGGGAGGCGGTGATGATCGCGAAGCCCGGTCCGACGCCCACGGTGTGCACGACACTGCCCGAGCCGAGCACCTTCACCACCGTCGTGTCCGAGGTGGTCCAGGTGCCCGGAAAGCCGAGGAGCGTGTCACCGTCCGCGGTGATGAAGGCGGCGCTGTGGGTGAGCAGGGTGTCTCCGACGTAGAGCGAATCGAGCACCGGCGAGAGGATGACCCGGGGCTGGGGGGCGGACCCGCTGCCGTCGCCGCAGGCGACGAGGGCGGCGGCGAGCAGGCCGGGGGCGAGCGCGGGGCGGTTCATTCCGGTTAAGTTCCTCGGGGCGTGGTACGGAAACGGCGGGCGAAACGGGCGGCGCTGCCTAGAACATCGACATGGCGAGGAACGACCGGAGGTTGTCGTTCGTCACCCGCAGCCGGGCGGAGAGGAGCCGCACGACCGACCACAGCACCTTGTAGGCGATGTCGCGGTTGAAGTCGAGCAACAGCTCGAAGTCGGACCGCGAGATGGTAGTGAGGGTGCAAGAAGTGTTGGCGATGGCGTCGGTCGAGCGCTCTGAGCGGTCGAAGATCGCCATCTCGCCGAAGCAGGCGCCGGACTTCAGGACCGCCAGCGCTTCCTCCCCCGAGCCGGGGATGGTGCGGGAGATGCGGACCTCCCCCTCGGAGATGATGAAGAGGCGGTTGCCGGGCTCGCCTTCCTTGAAGATGTACTGGCCGACGGTGAACTTCTGTTCGCGGCACACCTCGGCGACCCGGGCGAGCTCGCCCTCGTCGAGGTCCTGAAAGATGGCCGCCTGCTTCAGGAGATTCAGGTCCACCGGCTCAAGGTATGCGGCCCGGGAGGGAGGGGCAAGTGAAACCGTGGGTGGCCAGCGCGGATGTGCTGACGGCGCTTCGTGTTCCGCTCGCCGTGCTGTTTCCGTTCGTGCGCCATCCCGGGTGGCAGCTCGCGATCGTCGCGGCAGCGGCGGCCACGGACTTCCTCGACGGCCTGCTCGCCCGGCGCTACGGCGGCTCCCGTTTGGGCGCCGTGCTCGACCCCGTTGCCGACAAGCTGTTCATGGTGGCGGCGTTCCTCACCGTCGCGCGGCGCGGGCTGCTCGAGTGGTGGGAGATCGCGGGCGTCCTATCGCGCGACATTGTCGCCGCGGTAGGCGCGGTCGCCGTGTGGCTGTTCCGTCGTCCGGTGGCGCTGCCGGCGCGCGCCGGCGGGAAGGCCGTGACGGTGTGCCAGCTGATCACCCTCGTCGCCTTCATCGCCGAGTCGCCGCTGGTGCGGCCGCTCGCGTGGGCCACGGCGGCGATTGCGGTGTACGCGATCTGGGACTACGGGCGGGCAGCGGCGCGTGCCGGGACGAATTCACCCTAGGTGGGGAGCGCGATGCGACAGCTCTGGATGACGACGTGCGGGCTCGTGTTCGCCGCGACGCTCGCGGCGCAGCAGTTCCAGCCGCCGTCGGTCGGCGGGTCCGCGGCGTCCGGGACGCGGATCGGCCTGTTCGGCTTCGGCGTGCGCGGCGGCATCGATTTCACCGGCAACGGCCAGTTCGTGCTCGGCACTACGCTCGACGTGGGGGACCTGTTCAGCCCGCGCGTCCGGCTCCGCCCCTCGGGCGAGATCGGCGTGTTCAACGGCGACAACACCTTCGTCGGCAGCTTCGAGGCGCTCTACCGCTTCACCGATGACAATCAGGTGGCCCAGCCCTACGTCGGGACCGGGGTCAGCCTCGCGGGCCACGAGAACTGCGGCGCCGACCCCGGCTGTCCCGACTTCTGGGTGAACCTCGTGTTTGGCTTCGAGCTGCACTTTCGCTCGACGTTCAACTGGCTGCTCGAGTATCACGGCATGGACGCGATGCGCCGGCACCGGCTCTATGTCGGGCTCACCACGCGGCGGGGGAACTGATGGCGCGGAACGTGGCGGAGGTGGCCGTCCGCTGGACGGAGGGGCTCCAGTTCGAGGGCGGGGGCGCCGGCCGGCCCCCCGTGCGGGTGGACGGGAACACCCAGGTCGCGACCTCGCCGGTGGAGCTACTGCTCGTGTCGGCGGCGACGTGCGCGATGTCCGACGTGGTGATCATTCTCGAGAAGCAGCGCGTGAAGCTACGCGCGCTCGAGGTCGCGATGCGCGGCACGCGACGCGAGACGGAGCCGCGGCGCCTCCTTGCGATCCACTTCGCCTGGACCATCGCCGGCGAGGGCGCCGACGAGGGGAAAGCGCGCCGGGCGATCGACCTCTCCATCGAGAAGTATTGCTCCGTGGTCGCCTCCCTCGCCCCGGACATCGCGGTCAGTTACGACGTCGCCATTGCGGCCTAGGGCAGTAGCGCTCGCGCTGACCCTCGCAGTCGCCCCCCCGGGCGCGGCCGCCGCCCAGGGCCTCACCGCGACCGAGCTCGGTGCGGGCGCGCAGGCGGCGTTCGCGCGGCGGGAGTTCGCGGGCGGCGGCCTCGCCGTGGCGCGCCGGATCAGCAGCCAGACACGCCTCGCCCTCGGCGCGGCGGGCGGGACGCTCGCCCAGCGGGCCGCCGTGCGCCTTGAGGCCACCGCGCAGTTCCTGGTGACGCCGGCGGGCCGATCCGGTGCGGGGCTCTACGGCGGCGCCGGACTCGCCTTCCAGGGGGCGGGCCGGACGCCCGGCGCCGGCTACCTCGTCGTCCTGCTCGGACTGGAACGCGCCCCCGGCCGGCGCGCCGGCTGGTTCACCGAGCTGGGGCTGGGCGGTGGAGTTCGCGTGGCGGCTGGCTGGCGCTGGCGGTGGTTTCCCGCCTGGTGGCGGTAGGAGCGGGAACGAAAAAGGGCGCCGTGAGGGGCGCCCTTTGGCATTCCAGCTCCATCCTGCTCAGGCGTTCGCGCCGACCGCAGCCGCGTTCCGCGCCACGACGGGCTGGCAGTATCGCTCGCCCAGGACGCGCAGCTGTGCGATCTCCTCGCCCGTGAGGTCCTCGTAGCGGTCCCCGAGGTACAGAATGGTGTCGTCGAACCACTCCTTCTGATGCTCGGGGGCGGCTTCCAGGACACCGCAGCGGAGAATGTGGGAAAACAGCTCATCGCGAGCCTGCTCAAACGTCGTCGGGGTAGAGACCTTCCGGATCTCGCTGCGGATGTCGCTACGTTTCTTCGCCATGCGCGGGGTGCTCCTCTCGGGACGGGGCGCTAAGTTCAGTCGGCGCCGCGCAATGTAATGAGGGGGGCGCGCGAAGGCAAACGTGTTATTATGCAGCATTCATGAGGGCGGACGGATGAGTGAAGAGGTCTACGGCCCGGAACGCGCGCAGCGCCTGGTGGCGCTGCTGCGGGCGCTGGCGGAACGGATCCAGGAGCTGGACCGCGCCGGGCGCCTGCTCGAGGCGACTCCGGAGCTGCTGAAGCTGCTGGGTACGGCGCGCAGCGAGCTGTTCCATTACGAAGTGCGGCTCACCTACGACACCCCCGAGGTCGCCGAGAGCCGGCGCATTGTGGAGGAAGCGCAGCGGCCACGCCTGGAGCTCGAGAACCCCGACGACGACGAACCGTGGCGAAGGACTCCCGAGGAATGAATCGATTTTACATGCTGCTAGGTGTGGTGGCGGTGCTGGGCGGCGGCGCGCTGTTTTTCGCCTCGCGCGAGAAGCCGGCCGCCGGCCTGACCTGGGGCGGGCCCGCCCCGGCGCCAGCGGCGGATGGCTTCAACGGTTACACGACGGGCAGCGACTCGGCGCCGGTCGAGGTCGTGGAGTACCTCGACTTCGAGTGCCCGGCCTGCGCGCAATTCGCCGCCGTCCAGATGCCCACGATCCGCGAGCAGCTCATCGCCACCGGCAAGGTGCGGTGGCGCAGCCGCGATTTCCCGCTGCAGATCCACCAGTACTCCCGCTTCGCCGCCCATGCCGCGCAGTGCGCCGGGGAGCAGGGGAAGTTCTGGGAGATGCACGACCAGCTCTTCTTCAACAACCACTCCTGGGCCCAGACCGGGAAGAACCCCAGCCGGCTGTTCCGGGGCTTCGCGGAGACCGCCGGAGCCGATGGCGCGAAGTACGACGCGTGCATGAAGAGCGAGCGCTACGCGGGCCGGATCCAGGCGAGCCTTGAGGAGGGAGAGCGCGTTGGGGTGGCCGCCACACCGACGTTCTTTGTGAACGGCCGCCCGTATCAGGGGCGGAGCAACTCCGACGGCTTCAAGGCGTTGGTGGACAGCCTGACCGCGCGGCGCTGAGGGATGCGGCACCGCCAAGCGATCGCAGTCCTCTCGCTCGCTGGGTTCTTCGTCGCGCTGTATCTCTGGCTCTACAAGATCGGCGTGATCGGGACGGTGCAGTGCGGCACTGGGGGCTGCGAAACGGTCCAGACGAGCCCCTACGCCGTCCTGTTCGGCATCCCGGTGGCGTTCTACGGCGTCGTGGGCTACGCCGTCATGTTCGCGGTCGGTGCGATCGGCGTGCAACCACGGTTCCTCGCGCGCCGCGGGCCGACGCTGATCCTGGCCTGGCTCGCGGGCGGCGCCTTCCTGTTCGCCCTCTATCTCACTTACCTGGAGTTGTTTGTCATCCACGCGATCTGCCGCTGGTGCGTGGTGTCGGCCGTGATCACGACGGCCATCGCCGCGATCGCGGTGCCCGACGCCCTGCAGAAGCAAGCCTGACGCACGAGCGTCGGCTCAGGGTCAAGCGAGGTTGGTGCGGGCCTTGCAGATTGCGCCCGGACGCTCCGCTCTGCGACACCACGCGGCGTGACTGGGGTCACGGCATACGCGCAAGCGGTTGAACGGCGGGTGGTTAGGCGCTTGGCACTGGAGTCGCAAGACTGCAGCGCCAAACTTATGCCCACGAATCCGGAGTCCCGGCTGATGTCCACCCGTCCGACGGAAAAGACGCTGGCGGCGCCCGAGCAACTCAGCCTCGAGTCGCGCACCGGCTTCCGCCGCACCGCTTCCGACCTGCTGCAGCATCTGCCGGAGGGGGCGGGGCGGCTGATCATCGATCTGTCGGGGACGCGCGCGGTGGACAGCGCCGGCTTGGGCGCCCTCATGCTGATCCAACGCAAGGCGGCCGAGCGCCGCCAGACGGTGTGTCTCCGCGGGGCGAGCGAGGAGCTGCGGTTCCTCCTGGTGCTCACCAAGCTCGACGACCTGTTCGAGCTGGAGAGCGGCGAGCGCTGACGCGGCCCGTGACCTGCCGCGCGGGGAGCCCGCGCGTATATTCCCAGCCACCATGGCGTCCCCGGCCGTCAGGCGGAAGGTCCTCATCGTCGAAGACGAGGGCGCGCTCCGGACCTCCTACGAGCGCTTCTTCGCCGAGCGCTACGAGCTGGCGTTGGCGGGGACCGGTGCCGAGGGGCTGCGGCGGCTCGGTGACTTCAACCCGGACGTGCTGGTCCTCGACCTTCGCCTTCCCGACACCGACGGCATTGCCCTGTTGCAGAACATCCGCCAGACCCATCCCAAGCTCCCGGTGGTCGTGACCACCGCCTACGTGAGCATGGAGCCCCTCATGGGCGTGCTTGACCTGGAGCATAGTGCGTACCTGGTCAAGCCGTTCGACTTGAACGAGCTGGCCGCGCGCATCGATGCTGCGGGCTGAAAGGCTGCGGCACGCCTTCGGGGCGATCCGGGCGCTCGATGACATCAGCTTCTCCCTCACCGCGGGCCGCACCCTGGCGATCTTCGGACCGAACGGCGCCGGCAAGACGACGCTGTTGCGTGTGCTCGCGGGGCTGATGCGCCCGCAGCACGGCACGGTCCACCTCGAGGGCGGGCGTCGCGCCGTGGGCTGGATCGGCCACCAGTCGCACCTCTACGGCCACCTCACGGTGCGCGAGAACCTGCTGTTTTGGGCATCGCTCTACGACGTGCCGCCCGCGCGGCGCGCCGGGCGGGTCGCCGAGGTGATGGCGCTGCTCGGGATCGCGGACCGCGCGGAGCAGCCGACGCGCGCGCTGTCGCGCGGGCTGGTGCAGCGCGCGGCGATCGCCCGGGCGCTGGTGCACGACCCGCGCGTCCTGCTCCTGGACGAGCCGTTCACGGGGCTGGACCTCGCCGCCGCGGCGGAATTCCGCCGCCTCCTGGCCGAGCTGGCCGCCGCCGGCCGCGCCGTGGTGATCGCGACGCACAACGTGGAGGAAGGGGCCGAGCTGGCCACCGACCTCGCATTCCAGTTGCGGGGGCGCTTCGTGGAGTTCGGGGCTCGGGGCCAGCGCGACGCCGCGCAGCTCGCCG
>JACOVF010000066.1 GCA_016177465.1 Gemmatimonadota bacterium | reverse complement strand
GTGAGTCGTGATAAGGGACCGAGGTCGAGCTGCTTTACCCAGATGTCCTCGCTCCCCCCTGTCCCTTGAAACAGACTTACTGTCAGGGACTTGCCGTCGGGCGATAGCGCGAGCGAAAGAAGGGCGAAGTTCCCCTTCCAGCCGGCATCCACCGGCCGAGTCGTTCCGTCCCGGCCCACCCACACCGCTTCCGCCGACCCCATGGCGGAGCCGGTCGTGTACACGAGCGTTCCTTTCGTCGCGAGGGCCAGGTCCACAGCGCCGAATGCGCGGACCCCCAGCCCCTCCAGGAGCGGAGTCGTCGGACCGGTAAGGGTGAGCTTTCGCCTGCGCCGTGCTCCCCGTGTACGGTGGATCCCCCGCCAGCATCTCGTACAGCGTCGCCCCGAGCGAGTAGATGTCCGAGCGCGCGTCCAGCTCCCGGTCCCCCATCGCCTGCTCGGGGCTCATGTAGTGCGGCGTTCCCACCGACAACCCCGTTTCCGTCAGCCGCGTCCCCCCCGCCTGGCTCACCGCCAGCGCGATGCCGAAATCCGCCACCAGCGGCTGTCCGTCGTGCAGCAGGATGTTCTCCGGTTTGATGTCGCGGTGAATCACCCCGTGCCGGTGCGCGTAGTCGAGCGCCGCTGCCACGGCCCGCGTGATCTCGATCGCCTCGTCGATCCCGAGCTGCTTCTCCCGCTGCAGCTTGGTGCGCAGCGTCTCCCCTTCCACATACGGCATTACGTAGTAGAGGAACCCGCCCGTCTCCCCAGAGTCGTGCAGCGGCAGGATGTGGGGATGCTGGAGATTCGCGGTGACCTCGATCTCCTTGAGGAACCGCTCGGCGCCGATGACCGCCGCCAGCTCCGGGCGGAGCACCTTGAGCGCCACCTTGCGGTGGTGCTTCAAGTCCGTGGCGAGGTAGACAAGGGCCATTCCGCCAGTCCCGAGCTCGCGCTCGATGACATACCGGTCGGCCAGGGCGGTGGACAACTCTCGGGTGATCACGGGGGCCCTGAACCCTAACATACGGCATCGCAGATGCGGCGGTTAGAGTCCCGTGCGGCTACCGCGCCGGGGCCACAGCGGCGAGATTGCACGCCCATGTCCACCACCACACCGGCCAAGCCCGCCGGTGGTCTCGCCGTCGTCGTCCAGACGGCGTTTCTGGGCGACGTCGTGCTCACGACCCCGCTGCTCGCCGCCCTCGCCGAGCGCCACGGCCCGGTTGACGTCGTGACGACGTCCGCCGCGGCGCCGCTCATCGAGACGCACCCGGCTGTGCGCCGCGTGATCCCCTACGAGAAGAAAGGAAAGGACCGGGGCCTCCGCGGACTCGCGACCCTCGCCCGGACGCTCCGTGCGGAGCGCTACGAGGTCGCCTATCTTCCCCACCGGTCGCTGCGGACGGCGGCGCTGGCCCTGCTCGCTCGGATCCCGCGGCGGGTGGGATTCCACGACGGGTGGCCGCTGTTCTACACCGAGGTGAAGCGCCGCCCGGCTGAGGGCCACGAGATCGACCGGCTGCTGGCGCTCGTCGGTCTGCCGTCCGGCGCGTACACGCCGCGGCTGTACCCCACGCCGGAGGACGAGCGCGCGGCAGCCGCCGTGCTCGCGGCGGCCGGGATCACGGACGATTTCGTCGTGCTCGCCCCGGGATCCATCTGGGGCAGCAAGCGGTGGCCCTACTACCCCCAGCTCGCCGAGCGGCTGGCGCGGCGCATGCCCATCGTGGCGGTCGGCGGGCCGGAAGACGCGGCACTCGGGGACGAGATCCTGCAGGCAGTCCGGCGCCACGGCGGAGCCGCGGTCAATGCGTGCGGCTCGCTGTCGCTGCGGGCGTCGGCGGCGCTGATCGCGAAGGCGCGCCTGCTGGTCACGAACGACAGCGCCCCGCTGCATCTCGCTTCGGCCATGGGCACGCCCGTGGTCGCGATCTTTGGGCCGACAATCCCCGATTTCGGGTTCGGCCCGGTCCGACCACAGGACCTGACCCTGGGGGTCGCGGGGTTGCCCTGTCGCCCGTGCTCGCGTCATGGGCCGCCACGGTGTCCGCTGGGGCATCATCGCTGCATGAAGGCCCTGTTCACGGACTCCGTTCACGCTTACATCGAGGAGACTGGTGCGCTACGTCGTCGGGATTGACATCGGCGGGACCAACCTCGTCGTCGGGACGGTGGCCGAGGATGGCTCCGAGTTATTGGGGCTCGCCACGGAGCCGACCTTCCCCGAGCAGGGGTCGGATGCGGTCCTCGCCCGGATCGCGAAGCTCGCCAAGGCATCGATGGCGGCCGCCGTCCGGAAAGAGATCGTGGGCGTCGGCGTCGGGGCTCCCGGCCCGCTGGATACGAAATCGGGAGTGGTGATCCTCACGCCCAATCTCGGGTGGACCAACATGCCCCTGCGGGACCGTCTGGCCGCGACCCTGGGCCTCCCGGCCACGCTCGACAACGACGCCAATTGCGCCATCTTCGGCGAATGGTGGCGGGGGGCGGCGCGCGGTGGGCGTCACGTCGTCGGCCTCACCATCGGGACGGGGATCGGCGGCGGCATCGTGCTGGACGGCGCGATCTATCACGGCGCCTCGGACGTGGCCGGCGAGCTCGGGCACATGACCATCGACTCCACGGGCCGGCGCTGCAAGTGCGGCAACTACGGCTGCCTGGAGGCCTACGCCTCGGGCCCGGCCATCGCCGCGCGCGCCGTGGAGGGCGTCCTGGCGGGCTACGTCACCACCCTGCCCCGCTACGTGGCCGGCGACCTCGCCAAGGTCACCGCGCAGGTCGTGTACGAGGCAGCCCACGACGGGGATGACTACGCCCTCGAGGTGGTCCGGGAAACGGCCGGCTTCCTGGGCGCCGGCGTCGCCAACATCGTCAACATCTTCAACCCCGACGTTGTGGTGATCTGCGGCGGCGTCACGCTGGCTGGCGATAAGCTGTTCGTCCCGTTGCGTAGCGAGGTGAAGCGCCGTGCCTTCAAGCCGGGGGTGGAGGCCTGCCGCATCGTTCCGGGGGAGCTCCCGGGGACCGCTGGCGTGTTCGGCGCCGCCGCCGTGTTCATGCAGCGGACGTGGGGTGGGGTGACCACGGGATGAACCGGCTCGGCGTCATCGGCGCGATGGTGTGGGACACCATCTACGGCCGCGACCCGATGCAGCCTGCGATCGAGGAATGGGGCGGCATCGGTTACGCCCTCGCCGCGCTCGACGCGACCCTGCGGGACGACTGGGAGATCGTCCCGCTGATCAAGGTGGGGCGCGACTTGGCGCCGAAGGCGAACGAGTTCCTGCGGACCCTACGACGTACATCGCACGACGTACGTTTTGTCGAGGTCCCCGAGCCCAACAACCGCGTCACCCTCCGCTACCAGGACGCCGAACGCCGCTGCGAGCAAATGCGCGGCGGCGTGCCGCCCTGGACCTGGCCGCAGCTGGGGCCGATGCTGCGCGACCTCGACGCCCTGTACGTCAACTTCATCTCCGGCTTCGAGCTATCCCTCGAGACCGCCCGCCTCGTGCGCCGTGGCTTCCCGCGGTTCGTCTACGCCGACCTCCACAGCCTCTTCCTCGCCAAGGAGCCCGACGGCACCCGCGTGCTCCAGCCGCTCCCCGGGGGGCCGGGGTGGTTCGGGTGCTTCGACGTCGTCCAGCTCAACGAAGAGGAGATGCGGCAGCTCGGGCCCGACCCGCTCGGGGCCGCCGCCGGGGCGCTCGCCCAGGGCTGCACCACCCTGTGCGTGACGCTGGGCCGCCAGGGAGCCGCCTACTTCACCGGCTCGCCGGTGCGCACGGCCCGGATCCTCCCCGAGGAGACGGCCCGGCGCGCCCCGGAGGAGGGCGATCCGACCGGCTGCGGCGACGTGTTCGGCGCCACGGTGTGCGCGTGCCTGCTGGCGGGGGTCCCGCTCGAGGACGCGCTGCGGGCCGGAAGCCGGCTCGCCGCCCGAAACCTCACCCACCGCGGCGCGACCGGGCTCCGCGATCACTTGCTCGGCCGGCTGACGACCGTATGACGCGCCTCGTCGAGGTCCCGGTCCAGTTCGACGACCGCTCCTTCGACCAGTTCGCGGCGGCCTACGCCCAGGCCGCGCGGGACGGGGAACGGATGCTGTTCGACGCGCATGCCGCCGAATGGGCCTCGCCCTACGGGCTCGTCGGCCTGTTGGCGGCCGGCCAGGCGGCGCGCCGGAACGGGGAGAAGCCGCTGCTGACCGCGCCCGCCCACCCCGACGTCGCGCGTTACTGGGCCCGCGCCGGGTTCTTCCGCGAAGCGGCGGAGCTGTTCGAGGTGCACGGTAAGGTGCCGAAGACCAGCCCCGCGACCGAGAGCGAGGTGCTGCTTTCGGTGACGCCGGTGCGCGCGGCGGAGGACGTGCACCAGGTGGTGAGCAACATCCAGCAGCGCGCCTCGGTCATCTTGGCATCGGAACTGGGCCTCGATCCGAAGGCGACGATAGGGTTCGCTATGGCGCTTTCGGAGGCGTGTCAGAATATTGTAGAGCACGCCGGCACGGGCGGCTGGGTGGCGGTGCAGAGCTACCACTGGCGTCGCCGCTTGGCGCGGCAGGTGGTGGTGATCGCCGTGGCAGACGCCGGCGTGGGATTCCGGCACTCGCTGGAGCCGACGCAGGGCAAGCGCTTTGGCGACCGCTGGGGCGATGCGGCCGCGCTGGAAGCGGCGCTCATCCAGGGCGTGAGTCGGTTCCGGGATCCGGGCCGCGGCCAGGGGCTCGCAGGAATCCGCCGCTACCTCGCCCGCTGGGACGGCAAGATCTCCATCCGCAGCGGCACGGCCCGGATCGCCATCGTGCCGAAATGGGACGACGACGTCCCGCTCAAGGACAGTCTGCCCGGGTTCCCCGGGGCGCAGGTGCTCATCATCATCCCAGAGCAAGGGTCGGCGCAGCCGTGATCCAGCACATCGACGTCCACGCCGTGTTGCAGCAATCCGTGGCGGGCTACTACGCGGACCTCGTCACTCGGCCGACCGGCCGGGCCGTGCGGGAGAGCATTGAGACCGTGCTGCGCGAGGCGGGCGAGGCGGCGATCGCGCGGATGGACTTCTCGGGCGTCGGCTGCATCGACTACTCCTGCGCCGACGAGATCGTGGCGAAGCTGCTCCGCGAGCACGGTCTGGTGCTGCTGCTCCGCGGGATCAGCGAGGGGCACCGCGAGGCGATCGAGCCCGTTTTGCAGGGGCACGGCCTGGCGGCGCTGTGCGAGCGCGCCGACGGCACGCTCGACGCCATCGGCCCGCGCGAGGCCGGGGCGGCCCTGCTCGAGGAGCTGGTGGCGCGGCGGGTCGCGACGCGGACGCCCGGCGGCGCCTTCGCCCTCACTCCCGCGTGAAGCGCCGCCGCCTCGGGTTGTCCACCCGCGCCATCCATGGCGCGGCCGACGCGCGCCCCGATTGGACGCCCATCGCCCCGCCGGTCTACCAGAGCAGCACGTTCACCAACCCGGTCGGGTCGACCCAGGAAGTCCTCTACACCCGGTACGGAAACAACCCCAACCAGCTGTCCATCGCGAAGCGGCTGGCCCTGCTCGAAGGGGCCGAGGCCGCGATTTTCGTGGCGAGCGGCATGGGTGCCGTGGCCCTGACGCACCTGGCGGTGCTGCGGCCAGGTGACCATCTCCTCTCCAGTGAGTGGATCTACGGCGGCGTGCACCGTTTGTTCACGCAGGAGTTCGGGCGCCTGGGCATCGACGTCTCGTTCGTGAACCCGCTGCAGACGCGCAGTTGGAAGCGCGCCATGCGCAAGACCACGCGGGCCATCTTCCTCGAGACGCCGACGAACCCGCTGATGCGGGTGCTCGATCTCGAGCCGATCGCCGCCTTGTGCAAGGCCGAAGGGCTCGCCCTGATCGTGGACTCCACCTTCGCCACGCCCGTCAACTTCCGCCCCCTGGAGCACGGTGCGGACATCGTGATCCACAGCGCCACCAAGTACTTGAACGGCCACTCCGACGTGATCGCGGGCGCCGTGGCGGGCAGCGAGGCGCTGATGGAAGAGGTGCGGAAGCTGATGTGGGTGTGGGGTCAGGCGCTCGACCCGATGGCGGCATGGTTGATCGAGCGGGGAATGAAGACCTTGGCGGTGCGGATGGAGCGGCACAACAACACCGGGCTGGCTGTGGCGGAGTGGTGCAGCAAGCAACCCGCCGTCGCCGCGGTACACTACCCAGGCCTACCCACCCACCCTGATCACGAGACGGCCAAGCGGGTGCTGGGCGGGTTCGGCGGGATGCTGGGAGTGGAGCTGAAGGGCGGCGAGCGGGGGACGGAGCGCTTCCTCCGGGCGCTACGGATCGCGGCCCACGCGCCGAGCCTGGGCGGCGTCGAGACGCTGGTATCGGAGCCGCGACTCACGTCGCACGCCGGGCTCACGCCCGAGCAGCGGGCGCGGGCTGGCATCCCCGATGGCTTCTTGAGATTTTCACTCGGATTGGAGGACGCCGACGATCTCATCGCGGATTTCGCCCAGGCCCTGGCGCAGCTGTAAGTGATCAAGCTCACGAACGTCTCCAAGGCCTACCCGAAGGGCGGCCTGGCCCTCAAGGACATCTCCTTCCATCTCGCGAAGGGCGAATTCGCCTTCCTCACGGGCCACTCGGGCGCCGGCAAGTCGACCGTGCTCAGGCTCATCTACGCCGACGAGCGCCCGACTTCGGGCGAAGTGCGCGTGTCGGGGTTCAACGTGGCCGAGCTCAAGTCTCGGGAGATCCCGATGCTGCGCCGCCGCCTCGGGATCGTGTTCCAGGACTTTCGGCTGCTCGAGGACCGCACCGCGGAGGAGAACGTGGCGTTCGCGCTGGAGGTCACGGGGGCGCGTCGCTCCGCGATCCCGGCGCGGGTGATGCGCGTGCTCACGCAGGTGGGCCTGGCCGCCAAGGCGCAGGCGTACCCGCGCGAGCTGTCCGGCGGGGAACAGCAGCGCGTCGCGATCGCGCGCGCGCTCGTGAACGAGCCCACGGTGTTCCTGGCCGACGAGCCGACCGGCAACCTCGACGAGCGCGCCACGCGCGGGATCTTTCAGCTGCTGCGAGACATCAACGCGAGCGGCACGGCCGTGCTGATGGCCAGCCACGACCTCGACCTCGTGCGCCAGGCGTCCTACCGGGTGATCGAGCTCCAGGAGGGCGCGCTGGTGTACGATAGCGCCGTGGACGACTCCGGCGACCGGGCGGCCTCGCCGTGAACCTCGTGGCGCGGGAGGCTCTGCTCGCGTTCCGGCGCGCCCCGCTGCTGTCGGCGCTGTCGGTGACGACGATCGCGTTCTCGCTGTTCGTGGTGGGGCTGTTCGGGCTGGTGGCCATCAACCTGCAGCGCGCGCTGGCGAACGTCGCGGAGCGAGTGGAGGTGGTGGCCTACGTGCTCCCCGGCACTCCGATCGAAGCGAGCGCCCTCGCCCTCAAGGACATCGAGGCGTTCCCTGAGGTGCAGTCAGCCACCTACGTCTCCGAGGACCAGGCGCTCGCGCGCGCCCGCGCCGAGCTGGCCGAATTCCAGGACGTGTTCCGTGAGCTGGAGCGCAATCCCCTCCCCGCCTCCATCGAGGTGAAGCTCAAGCCCGGATACCGCGACGTCGCGCACGTGAACGCCGTCGCGGAGCGGCTGCGCGGCTTCGGGTTCGTGGAGGACGTGCGCTTCGGCCGGGACTGGGTGGAGAAGCTCGACCGCCTGCGGCAGATCGCAGCGGCGGTGGGCCTCGTGGTCGGCGCGGCGTTCGCCGCGGTGGCTATCATCATCATCGGTACCACGATCCGGATGGCGGTCCTGCAGCGCAGCCGCGAGATCGCTATCATGCGCCTCGTGGGCGCGACCGACGGGTTCATCCGGCGTCCCTTCCTGCTCCAGGGGGCGATCAAAGGAATGCTGGGTGGTCTCGTGGCGATCGGGCTCTCCTACGGCGCCTACACCCTGATCACGCGCTACCTGCTTCAGGCCGCGTTTTTCTCGCGCCCGCAGGCGCTGGCCATCGTCGGGTTCGGAATGGTGATCGGGTTCCTCGGATCGGCGCTGAGCGTCGGACGGCATCTCCGCCGGGTATGAATCGTCAAGGAGGAGCGTCGAGGAGAAACGTCAAGGCGAACCGTATGATGCTGCTCCTCGACGTCGTTCTGGTGGCGTCGGCCGTCTCTCTGCACGGGCAGCAACGCCCCACCTTCGACCAGCAAATGCGCGACAACCAGCGCCGCCTCGAGACGATCCGCCACGAACGCTCGGCGGTGGAGGCGGAGCTGGCCCGGCTGCGCACCGAGGCCCACTCGTTGACCGACGAGCTGACCAACCTCGAGCGGCAGAAGCAGAGCACCAACCGCCTCGTCAACGAGCTGGACCGTCAGATCAACGGGCTCACCACGCAGATCAACCTCACCACCACCGACCTGCTTCTCGCCCAGGACGCGCTGCAGGAGAAGCGCGCGGTGCTGGAGCGCCGCCTGGTGGACATTTCCAAGCGCGGGCCGCTGTACACGTACCAGGTGTTGCTCGCCGCCGAGAGCTTCGGCGATCTGCTGTCGCGCTACAAGTACCTCTACCTCGTCAGCCGCCAGGACCGGAAGCTCGCCGACGACATGGACCGGCTGCGGCGGCGCATCGCCTCGGAGCGCCGCGTCCTGGTCGAAGCGCGCGACGCCCTGGGCCGGCGGCGCACCGAGCGCCAGGACGAGCTGCAGCGGTTCCTGACCTTGGAACGCGACCGGCGCGAGAACCTGCGCGCGACCCGCCGCGGAGAGCAGCAGGCGCAGCGGCGGCTCTCCCAACTCGAGCGCGACGAGCGCGACCTCAACGACCGCATCGAGGCGCTGGAGCGCGCCCGCCGCGAAGCGGAGGCCCGCGGCGCGCCGGCCGTCGCCGGCACGATCACCACCGGCGACCTCGGTCGGCTGGCGTGGCCGGTGGAAGGGCGCCTGCTCTACGAGTTCGGGATCGAGGAGGGCCCCAACCATACGCGCATCCCTCGCAAGGGGATCGGCATCGCGGCCCCGGTGGGCGCGCCCGTGAAGGTCGTCGCCGCGGGCACCGTCAGCATCGCGGGCCCGCTCGGGCTGTACCTCACGTCGGTGCTGGTGGACCACGGCGGCGGGTACTATTCGTTCTACGCCTACCTCAGCGACGCCACCGTCGTCAAGGGTGAGCGCGTGGTCGCGGGCCAACTGATCGGCCACGTCGGGGGCGAGAACAGCGACGAGGGCCCGCACCTGCATTTCGAGATCCGCGGCCAGGGCGGGATTGCCCTCGATCCCGTCAACTGGCTCCGCGCCAGACGCCAACCGCGCTAATCGCATACAATTGCAATCCGTTGCGGGGTCTGGAATGCACTGCTATCATACGAACGTATGAATCAGGCCGCCTCGACCCAAGAGCGTCTCGTCGTCGCGGCGCGGCAGCTGTTCGCCGACCGCGGTTTCGCGAGCGCGTCGGTGCGGGCGATCACTCGGCAGGCCGACGCCAACCTCGGCGCCATCACCTACCACTTCGGCTCCAAGGACAAGCTGCGCGACGCGGTCCTCGACCGGCTGTTCGGCCCGATGGCCGACCGCCTGGCGGCCGCCGTGGCGGGGCCCGGAGCCGCGGGCGAGCGGCTCGCCCGCATCGTGCACGGCATCTTCGAGTTTTTCGCCGAGAACCCCGACGCCCCGCGCCTGCTCGTCCACCTCCTCGCCGCCGGCCCGGCGTTCCCGCCGGCGATCGTCGCGCACCAGCGCCGCATCCTGCAGCTCATCACCGGCGTCGTGCGGGACGGCAGTGCCGCGGGCGAAATCCGCCCGCTGGAGCCGCTGATGGTGGCCCTCACCATCATCTCTCAGTCCGTCTGGTTCGCGATCGTGCGGCGCCAGATCGCCGCGATTAGCGGCGTCCCCGTGGATCGCCCCGAGATGACCGCGGTGGTCGAGCGACACATCACTGAGGTCGTCACCCGTGCCCTCGCGCCCGCATGACCGACCTCCCCCGGGCCTCCATGACTCGCTCCTACGGTTCTCCTCGACGCCTCTGCTTGCTGTTTCTCCTCGACGCCCTTGTGGTGAGTTGCCGCGCGGATCCGAACACGCTCACGGTCGCCGGCACGGTCGAGATCCGCGAGGTGCAGCTCGCCCCGCTGACCTCAGGCCGCCTGGTCCTGCTCCTCAAGGACGAGGGCGACACCGTGCGCGCCGGCGACACGATCGCCGTGCTGGAGCAACCGGGGCTCTCGGCGCTCATCGAGCAGCGGCGCGCCCAGGCTAGCGCCGCGGAATCGCGCACCGCCGAGATCGCCGCCGCGCAGGCGGACAGCGCGCGCGCGGCGACCGACCTCGAGCGCGCCCGGCGGCTCCTCGCCAACGGAGGGATCTCGCAGCAGCAGTACGACGCGGCGGTGACGGCGGCCACGGTCGCGGCCGCGCGGCTGCGGGCGGTGCGCGCCGGGCCGAGCGAGGTGCGGGCGGCCGGGGCGGCGGTGGCCGCGGCGCGCGCGATCCTTGACCAGCTCATCCTCATCGCCCCGGCGGACGGCATCGTCCTCACGCGCTACGCCGAGCGGGGCGAGGCCATCGGCGTCGGCATGCCCGTGGTGTCCATCGGCGTGGTGCATCGCCCCTGGATCCGGGCGTACGTCGGGGAGCGGTTCATCGCGCGCGTGAAGGTCGGGCAGGACGTCCGCGTGCGCGTAGACGCCTACCCCGACACCACGTTTGCCGGTCGGGTGAGCGAGATCGCGCCCCGGGCCGAATTCACTCCCCGCGCCGCGCTCACTGAGCGGGAGCGCGCCGACCTCGTCTTTGGCATCAAGATCTCCATCGACGCCGCCAGCGGCCGGCTCAAAGCCGGGATGCCCGTCGAAGTGGACCTGCCGCTCTTGCCGTGACCGACCCCGCGGTCGAAACCCGCAGCCTCACCCGGCGGTTCGGCGACCTCACCGCCGTCCGGGACCTCACTCTGCGCATCGCGCCGGGGGAGGTCTTCGGGCTGCTCGGGCCCAACGGCTCGGGAAAGACCACCACCATCCGCATGCTCTGCGGGCTGCTCGAGCCGTCCGGAGGCACGGCCCGCGTCGCAGGCGTCGAGGTCACGGAGGCACCCGAGGCCATCAAGCAACGCATCGGCTACATGGCGCAACAGGTGGGGTTGTACGAAGACCTCACCGTGGGGGAGAACCTCGACTTCTACGGAGGCATCTACGGCTTGAAGCACGCGGCCCGCGGGGCGCGGCTGGCCGAGGTCGTGGCGTTCCTGAATCTGGAGTCGAGGCTCGACCAGCTCGCCGGGCACCTCTCGGGGGGGTGGAAGCAGCGTCTGGCGCTGGGCTGCGCGTTGCTCCACCGGCCCAACGTGCTCTTCCTCGACGAGCCCACGGCCGGAGTGGACCCTGCGGCGCGCCGCAACTTTTGGCAGGCGATCTACGGCATCGCCGCACAGGGCACGACGGTACTCCTCACGACCCACTACATGGACGAAGCCGAGCGCTGCCAGCGGCTGGCAATGTTGAGCCGAGGCCATCTCATCGCGCTCGGCACGTCGACGGAAGTGGCGGCGCAGGTTGGCGGCAAGACGCTCGAGGACGCGTTCATCCTCCTGCAGGAGCGCGACGAGCGATGATGCCACGCTTCTGGCCGATGTTCCGCAAGGAATTCATCCAGATGCGCCGGGACCGGCTCACCCTGGCGCTCATGATCGGCGTCCCGGTCATCCAGCTCCTGATGTTCGGCTACGCGATCCAGACCGACGTCCGGAACCTCCCCACCGTCGTGCTGGACGAGTCGCGCACGCCCGAGAGCCGCCATCTCATCCACGCGTTCGAGAACACCGGCAACTTCCGGATCGTCGCGCAGGTCGACGGCCGGCCAGCGCTTGACGCGGCGTTCGCGCGCGGGGACGCGCAGGCCGGCATCGTGGTGCCGGCCGACTACCCGCGCGACCTGCTGCGCGGAACCACCGCGACCGTCCAAATCATCGTGGACGCCTCGGACCCCATGTCGTCGCAGGCGGCGCTCGCTGCGGCGGCCGGCGTCGCGCAGATTCGGAACCTCGCGATCCTCAGCGCGGCCGCGGGCCGCGCGACCCTGCCCCTCGAGGCGCGCGTCCGGCCGCGCTACAACCCGGGGCTGCGCACGGCCGTGTACATCGTGCCCGGCCTCGTCGGCGTCGTCCTCACGATGACGATGGTGATTATCACCGCGATCGCCATCGCGCGCGAGCGCGAGCGCGGGACGCTGGAGCAGCTCATCGTCACCCCGATCACGAAGACGGAGCTGATGCTGGGCAAGATCGCTCCGTACGTGGGCGTGGGCCTGGTCCAGATGACCGCCGTACTGGTCCTCGGTCGATTCGTGTTTGCGGTGCCCCTGACCGGGAGCATCTGGCTCCTGTACGGAATCAGCATCGTGTTCGTCGTGGCGAACCTGAGTCTGGGCCTGTTCATCTCCACGCTCGCCCAGACGCAGCAGCAGGCGATGCAGATGAGCTTCTTCCTGATGCTCCCGAGCATCCTGCTATCCGGATTCATGTTCCCGCGCCAGGCGATGCCGCTCTTCTTTCAGTGGGTTGGGCTGGCGCTGCCGCTCACCCACTTCCTGAAGGTGCTGCGGGGCATCCTGCTGAAGGGCGTGGGACTGGAGGCGCTCTGGCCGGAAGTGCTGGTCCTGACGGGATTCGCGGTGGGGCTGATCGGGCTCGCGGTGAGCAGGTTCCATAAGACACTGGACTAAGACCAGGGACGTCCCCGGGGCAATTCACATATAGTTCATCTCATGGGAGGACGCTCCTCCGTCGCCCGTCCAGCACCGGAAACCCGGGCCCGGCGCCGCCGCATGTTGCGCGCACAGCTCGAGGCGCGGGGCATCCGCGATCGCCGTGTGCTCGCCGCCATGGCGTGGGCGCCGCGCGAGTGGTTCCTGCCGTCGCACCTCGCGGCCGACGCGTACGACGACGCGCCCCTCCCCATCGGCAACGCCCAGACCATTTCCCAGCCGTACATCGTCGGACTGATGACGGCCGAGCTCGTCCCGCAGCGCCGCGACCGGGTGCTGGAGATCGGCACCGGCTCCGGGTACCAGACCGCCATCCTCGCGCACCTGGTGCGCGCCGTGTACACCGTGGAACGGCTTCCCGATCTGTTGGTCGAGGCGGAGGAGCGGTTCCGCCGTCTCAGACTCACCAACATCGAGGCCCGCCTGGGCGACGGCGCCCACGGCTGGCCCGAAGTCGCGCCGTTCGACGGGATCATCGTGACGGCCGCGGCGCCCCAGCTTCCCGCGCCCCTCGCCGATCAACTCGCGGAGGGCGGCCGCCTCGTCATCCCGATCGGCGACCTGGTCTCACAGGAACTGGTCGTCGTGCACCGGACCGGGACCGGGTTTCACGAGCGGCGCATCGGGGGCGTGCGGTTCGTCCCGCTGATCTCTCGGCTCGCCTTCACCGAAGAATCGCGGCCGTGAGGCCCGCGCCCGGCGGCCTGCTCGGCGCGCACGTCTCGACCCACGGCGGCGTCGCCCGGGCGCCCGCGCGCGGGTCGGAGATCGGGGCCACCGCGATCCAGCTATTCACCAAGACCCCGAACCAGTGGCGTGAGCCGGTGCTCACCCCCGAGCACGCCGCCGCGTTCCGCGAATGCCTGGCCGCGTGCGGCATCCGCGCCGTCGTCGCCCACGACAGCTACCTCATCAACCTCGCCTCCCCCGAACCGGCCCTGCGGGAGCGGAGCCGGCGGTGCTTCGTGGGAGAGCTGTCGCGCTGCCGCGCGCTCGGGATTCCGTGGGTCGTCTCCCATCCCGGGAACTTCATCGACGACCAGGACGCCGGCCTCGAGCGCAACGCGCGGGAGTATGCCCAGTGCCTCGCCGAGCTGGCGGGGAACGTCGGCGTCCTGATCGAGGGAACGGCGGGGGCGGGCACGGCGCTCGGGTCCACGTTCACCGAGCTGCGAGCGCTGCGGGATCTCCTCCCCCCAGAGCTGCGGCCGCGGGTAGGGTTCTGCCTCGACACGGCTCATCTGCACGCTGCGGGGTATGATGTGGCCGGTGGGATCGACACGGTGTGGGAGGAATTCGACCGGGTGGTCGGGTTCGAGCACCTTAAGTGCTTGCACCTCAACGATTCCAAGGCCGCCCGGGGGTCACACCTCGACCGCCACGAGTGGATCGCCGAGGGGACGATCGGGGCCGAGCCGTTCCGGCGGATCATGCGCGACCCGCGGCTCGCGGACGTGATTAAGATTATCGAGACGCCGAAGCGGGACGACCCGCTGCGGCACGACCGCCGCATGCTCCGCCGGTTGCGCGCCTACGCGCGCGGAGCGCGGCAGACCGCAATGGGGGCCTTACCACCCTGACCACACCTCGCCGCACCACCGCGCCAATCGGCGCCCTCCTGCTCCTGCTGCAGAGCCTGGGGACGGGGGCGGTCACGCTCGCCCACGCCGCCGAGCGCAGCATCGCCCCGGCGGCGATCGAGTCGCGGCACGATGCCAGCTGCGTCGTGCTGCACGACGCGTTGCGCTGCGCCCTGTGCCAGTTCGCGAGCACCCAGCTCGCCGCCAAGAGCATCTGGGTCACCTCCCCGGCCACCACAGTCACCCAGTCGCGCCCTCTCGCGCCGGACGCGGTTCCGGCGCGCGCCCCCGACTACCGCAGCGCCGCGCCCCGAGCGCCTCCCGCCTCCTGCCGTTCTTAGGTCGCTCCGGTTGTCCGCCCCGCGGGCTCCCGGAGACTCCACCACAACGGGAGAACGTGCACCATGGCTCGATACATCAGAACTGGAGTCTTTCTGGCGACCCTGCTGGGGGGAGCGGTGGACCGCGCGACGGCGCAGCAACCGGCGCTGCCGCCCGCCGCCCAGCGCCAGATCGACTCGCTCACGGCGCAGATCCGCGAGCTCCGCGCCAAACTCGACAGCGTGCTCGTGGTGCTGGCGCAGCTGCAACCGCCGCCCGCCCGACCCGACACGTCGCCGCCGGTGGACGACCTCGCGGCGCTGCGGGCGGCAGCTGCCGCGGCCGCGGGCCCGGACACCACCGCGCCCGCCGACACGAGCGCGCCGACGCGCTTCGTGGGGCGGGAGCGCAACCTCAATCAGCTCAACCCCGAGATCAGCGTCACCGGCGACCTCCGCGCCTACGCGCAGACCGAGGGGGAGCAGCGGGACAATTTCGACCCGCGCGAGATCGAGATCGGGTTCCAATCGGCGCTCGATCCGTACTCACACACCAAGATCTTCGTGGCGCTCGAGGGCGGTGAAGTGGACATCGAGGAAGCCTACGCCTACTGGACCGGGTTGCCGGGCCGCATCCGGCTCGACGCCGGCAGGGTGCGCCAGCAGCTCGGTGAGCTGAACCGCTGGCACCTCCATGCGCTGCCCGAAACCGAATACCCGCTCGCGCTGACCACCTACGTAGGCGAGGAAGGGCTGATCGGCACCGGCCTGTCGTTCTACTGGGCCGCGCCGACGTCGGGCACAGTGGGCGTGCACGAGTTCTGGGGGCAGGCGACGCAAGGGTCGAACGAAGCGCTGTTCGACGACGGCAACCGCCTCGCGCTACTCGGCCACATGAACAACTTCTGGCAGGTGAACACCTCCACCTACTTCCAGGTGGGCGCGACGGGGATCTACGGCACGAACCCCGACACGGCTCTCAACACGACACTCGGCGGCCTCGATTTCCGGCTCACCTGGCGGCCGCCGGCGCGCGCGCTGTACCGAGAATGGACGATCCGCGGCGAGCTGTTCGGAATCCAAAAGGAGCGCGCCGGCGTCGGCCAGACCCGCTACGGCGGCTACGTCAGCACCACCTACCGGCTCGACCGCCGCTGGATCGCGGGCGTGCGCTACGATTACGTCGAAGCGCCGGAGGGACCGAAGGACATCGTCCGCCAAATCGTGCCGTCACTCACGCTGTGGCAGAGCGAGTGGGTGCTGCTCCGCGGACAGTACGTGCACCGCCGCGACGTCACCGGAACCACCGGCCAGCTCGCCCTCCAGGCGGTCTGGTCGATCGGGCCCCACAAACACGAGATCTATTGATATGCTGCGACTCTTCCCGGTGCTCCTGACTCTGCACGGCGGCGGCGTGACGCCCCCGTACTTTAGTGCCCCCATCAAGGTGGTCACCTCGCTGACGACCTACGCCGCCATCGCCCGCGAGATTGTGGGCGACCGGGGTACCGTCAGCGCCATCGCCTCCGGCGAGGAGAACCCGCACTACGTCCAGCCGAAGCCGAGCTTCGTCCCCCTGCTGGGCCGGGCGGATGTCTTCGTCACGACAGGGCTCGATCTCGAGCTGTGGGTCCCTGCCCTGCTCGACAAGGCGGCAAATCCCCAGGTCACCGAAGGCGGCGCGGGCTACGTGGCCGCCTACCCCGGGCTGCCGCTGCTCGACGTGCCGATCAGCTTCTCCCGCACCCAGGGCGATATCCACGTGTACGGCAACCCGCACATCTGGACCGACCCGCTCAACGCGGTGCTCATCGCGCGCAACATCCTCACTGGGCTGAAGCGGGTGGCCCCTACGGACGCCGCGTACTTCACCGCACGCGAACGGGACTTCGAGGACCGCGTCTACCGCGCGCTGTTCGGCGACGAGTTGGTGCGGCTGATCGGAGGGGAGACGTTGGCCAAGTTGGATCGCGACGGGAAGCTGTTCAACTTCCTCAACACCCAGAAGTACCAGGGGGCGCCGCTCATCGGCCGGCTGGGTGGTTGGCTGAAGCAAGCGCTGCCGTTCCGCGGGCGCGAGGTGGCGTGCTACCACAAGGAGTGGGACTACTTCTCGCGCGAGTTCGCGGTCCCCTGCTTCGACTACATCGAGCCGAAGCCCGGGATCCCGCCAACCCCGCGGCACGTGCAGGAGATCATCACGGCGATGCGCGAGAAGAAGATCCAGGTCCTGCTGTCCACGAGCTACTACGACCGTAGCCAGGTCGAGGAAGTGGCCCAGCGCACGGGCGCCACGGCGGTGATTGTGCCGTCGAACACGGGCGCCCCGGGCGTGACCACCTACTTCGACCTCGTGACCCTGTGGGTGTCGGAGCTGGCCCGCGCCTTCGGCGCGAGCGGCAGCGCCACCGGCCGCCAGTAACCAGGAGCGCCGACGTGCTCGAACTGATGCTCCCCCCGTTCGTGGCCTGCATGATCATGGTCGCGATCCACTCCTACCTCGGCCTGCACGTCATCGCACGCGAGGTGATCTTCGTGGACCTGTCGCTCGCCCAGATGGCCGCGCTCGGCACGGTCACCGCGCTGCTCGCGGGCGTCGCGCCCGACTCCACCGCCGCCTTCTTCTTCGCCCTGGGCTTCACGGCCGTGGGCGCGTTCCTTTTCGCGCTCACGCGCACCTCCGGGAAGGGCCGGGTGCCGCAGGAGGCGATCATCGGCATCGTGTTCGTCGTCGCCTCCGCCGCGGCGATCCTGGTCGCCGACAAGGCCCCGCGCGGCCACGACGCCATCAAGGACATCCTGGTGGGCAACCTGATCTGGGTCACCTGGCCGACCATCCAGTGGAAACTGACACTCCCCTACACCCTCCTCGGCCTGTTCCACGTCCTGCTGCGCAAGAAGTTCCTCACGATCTCCTTCCGCCCGGAGGAGGCGGAGCAGGCCGGCTGGAGAATCCGCTGGTGGGATTTCTGGTTCTACCTGTCGTTCGGGGTCGTGATCACGTTCTCCGTTCCGATCGGCGGAGTGCTGATGGTGTTCACCTTCCTGGTCGTCCCCGCAGCGATCGCGTTCCTGTTCACCCGCCATATGCGGAAGCTGACTTACATCGCCTGGGGCTCGGGCGCCCTCGCCTCCTTCTTGGGCCTGTGGCTTTCATACAAGTACGACCTCCCGACCGGCCCGCTGATCGTATGCACGTACGGGGTGCTTCTCGCTGCGGCGGGCGTGCTGCGGAAGCTGGGGGTGGGCGACAAGGCGGCGGCGTGAGGACGGCCGGGCGGTTAGGCGGTTGGGCGGTTAGGGCGGCGCTGCCGCCGCTCCTGCTAACCGCTTATCCGCCTACCCGCCTAACGGCCCAAGTGGAAGTCCACCTCTCCGCCGGCGCGCGCTACACCTCCACCCTGGTGCGCGACCAGATCGTCGCCCCGCTCACCATCCGTCCCGCCATCGGCCCTGCGCTCGCCCTCACCGTCATCGAGCGGAGCGGCGGCCTCTGGGCCGGGGATGCGACCCTGGACCTGTCCTGGGGCGGACTCGAGCGCCACGACGCCGGCGGCTCGTCGCAGCGCATCAACTCCCTTACCACACTCGCGCTCACGGTGGGCGTGCGCCGCCAGCTCCTGCCGGGGATGGTGGGACGCGCGGGAGTCGGCGGGCTCAAGTACTTCCCGGGCGACGAGAGCGGCGTCTTCCGTGACGGCGCGGGGGTCGCCGCGCTGGTCTCGGTCGCGGTCGACTTCGCGCCGCCCTTCGCGGCGCGTCGGCGGCTCGGAATCACGGCCCGATACGATGCGCACCACTTCCTGACCCCCGCCCTGCGGAGCGTCGGGTTCTTCGAGTCACGCCTCGTGCACCGCGTCGCCCTCACGGTGCGCGCCCGGCTGGTGGGGACGCCGTGAGGCGGCGCACGCGGGGGACCCTCGTGCCGGGCGCGCTGGCCGTGCTCTTGGCCTGCGGCGAACCGGCGGCGCCGCCGCGGATCAACACCTACGCCTTCGACTTCAACGGCGACGTGTTCCACTGGCCCGCCGCCCGCCTGCCGGTGCGCTTCTATGCCGACCAGCGCGGCCATATGCGGGCGCTCGTGGACCGCGCCCTCCAGGCGTGGGAGAGCCAGTTTCTGTACGGCGAGTTCCGCGGGGTGCTCGTTCCCGACTCGACGGACGCCGACGTCATCGTGCTCTGGGCCGACAGCGTGCCGCCCGACGTGCCCCCCGACACCGGCACCCCGGTGTTCGCCTGCAGCGGCGTCACGACTTTTTCCTTCGATGGGACCGGCACCGCCATCGCAGGCCCGCTCCACGCCGAAGTGGGAGTCCGGATCGGGCAGTCGTACAGCGACGCGCAGATCGCGGCGTGCGTGCGCCGCATCGCCATCCACGAGGTCGGGCATACCCTGGGCCTGTTCGGCCACAGCCCGTATCGCGGTGACGTCATGTGGGCCCAGGACACTGTCTCGCTCCCCAGCCAAAGCGACCGGCTGACGGTGGAGGTGCTGTACCACACCATCCCCAACATCGCCCCGCCGCCGCGGTGAGTGGTGGGTGGTAAGTGGTGAGTGGTGAGTGACGGGACGTAACTCCGCTCATAGTCAGCGAATACCACTCACTACTCACCGCTTATCACTCACGGGGTTCCCGCGCTTCGCTTGACACCGCTC
>JACOVF010000058.1 GCA_016177465.1 Gemmatimonadota bacterium | reverse complement strand
CTCCTGGCCCACGCGAAGGTGCTCGTCTCGGGCGACACCGGCGTGATGCACATGGCGACGGGAGTGGGGACGCCGGTCGTGGCGCTGTTCGGGCCCACGGTTGAGCCGTTCGGGTTCTTCCCCTACCGCGCGCGCGCCGAGGTGCTGCAGCGCGACCTCGACTGCCGTCCCTGCTCCGCGATGGGCACGGCGAAGTGCCCGCTAGGGCATCACCGCTGTCTCGTGGACATCGCGCCAGCCGAGGTGGTGGCGGCGGTGGAGCGGCTCGTGGCATGAGCGGGGTGCTCCCTGCGACGAGCGTGTGCGAGGAGCGACTGGTCGCCCTGATCGCGGCCGAGGAGCGGGGGCCCCGGCGCGACGGGCTCTATGCCGTGTGGCTCGTGGTGCGGGCTGCGGAAGCGCTGTTGCCGCCCGTGCCTGTGTCCCGCAAGAACCACCGCCGCCGACTCCAGGCGCTCGAAATGCGGCTGGGTGGCCTGGCGCTGCCGGCACCGCTCAAGCGAGCGCTCGTGGCGGCGCGCACCCATCTCGAGCCCGGCATCCCCGCCGCCGCGGCGCTGGTGCTCAGCCAGCTCGTGGCGCCGGCGCGCGAGGTGCTCGGCCCCGAGGCGGGCGACGCCGTCGCCGTTGCCGCGCGGGCGGCTCGTCTACATTAGACTAGACGCACAGACGTCCAGGAGAATATGACGACCCGCCGCCTCGCCAAACGCCCGTCGCTCGAATCGCTGGTCCAGCGCGTGGACGCGCAGCGGCCGGGCGAAATCACCGGCGACACCATCCCCACGGGCTACGGCTCGGTCGACAAGATCCTGGGTGGGGGGCTCAGGCGGCGCGACTTGGTCGTGCTGGGCGGCGACATCGGCGCGGGGAAGTCGGCGCTGGCACTGGGCATCGCGCTGCGTGTGGCACAGCAAGGACTCGGGATCGCGTTTCTCTCAGGCGAGATGGACGAGGAGCGGCTGATGGAGCGCGCCCTCGCCATCGAGGGCCGCGTCACGATCGACGAGCTACGTGTCGCGAAGCTCTCTGACCAGACTCGCGCCGGGATCGGCGGCGCGGCGGTGCGGCTACGCGGCCTCCCTTTCACCGTTCTCCCCCTCGCCGCGCCGGACCTCGAGACCATGGCGGAGCGGCTCGACCCGCTCCGCCAGCTCGCACTGGTCGTGATGGACTATCTCCAGCTCGTCCCCGTTCCCGCTGGCGACTCGCGCTCCACGCAGGACGAGGATATGGCGCTCACGCTGCGGCGCCTCAAGGCGCTGGCGCTCGAGCGCCAAGTGGTGTTGCTGGTCGTGTCCCAGTTGCCTCAGTTCCAGGCAGGGCGCGACAACCCGCGCCCCAATCTGGACGATTACGGCCATCTCGGGGCCGTGAAGCAGCATGCCGACGTCGTGCTGTCGATTTTCCGGGAGGAGATGTACGTGGCCGGGCGAGGCGTCGAGGGGGCGACGGAACTGCTCGTCAACAAGAACCGCAACGGCCCAACGGGGTTCGTGGATCTGTACTTCTACCGGCGCTGGATGCGCTTCGAGGACATGCTCGACCCCGACCGCTGACGGCTAGCGGATCGAATCCCCTTCGACCAGCGCACCGATCATCGTGTAGGTCGTACCCGGCCCGCCGGTGTTCGGGGTGAGGGTGATCCACAACGGCCGCGGCCCCTGCTTCGCATAGATCACGATCGACCCGTCCCGGTTCACCGCGTCGTGCTCCAGCTCCCAGTGGTTCAGCGACAGCGCGGTGCGAAGCCAGTCCGCGACCTTGTGCGCCTCCTCCGGCGTGCCCATCCGGAGCTCGGCGGCCTCGCTACCGGCGGAGACGCCGAGGACCGTCGAGCCGGGATAGATGAGCGTGCCCTTCAGCACGCGGCTCACGAGCTCACGGGCCGCCGTGTCCTGGTCGGGGCGGCCGCAGGCGGCGACCGCGACGACCGCGGCGAGCATCAGGCCCAGAGGCTTGTTCATGGGCGGGAATGGTAAAGGTGGCGGACGAGCACCGTCAAGTTGTAGACTAGTGAGAGGCACTTAGCCCCTTAGCCGCTCTTGGAGTCCCCATGGCCGGCCACAGTAAATGGAAGCAGATCAAGCGGAAGAAAGCCGTCGCCGACGCGCGGCGTGGCGCCGCGTTCACCAAGCTGATCCGTGAGATCACCATCGCCGCCAAGCAGGGGGGCGGTGAGCCCGCCGGCAACCCCCGGCTGCGCACGGCGATCGACGCCGCCCGCGCCGAGAACATGCCGATGGACAATATTGAACGCGCCATCAAGAAGGGCACTGGCGAGCTCGAGGGGGTCTCCTACGAAGAGGTGACTTATGAGGGGTACGGTCCGGGGGGCGCGGCGATCCTCATCGAGGCCACCACCGACAACCCCAACCGCACCGTGGCCGAGATCCGCCACGTCTTCTCGCGCCAGGGGGCCAACCTCGGCGCGGCCAACTCGGTGGCGTGGATGTTCGACCGCAAGGCGCAGATCACCGTGGACGCCACCAAGATCGACGAGGACACGGCGATGGAGGCCGCCCTCGACGGCGGCGCCGACGACCTGACGCGCGACGGCGACGTGTTCGTGATCTCGGCACCGCCCGCCCAGCTCCACGCGGTGCAGGACACGCTCACGGCCAAGAAGCTCCCGGTGCTCTCGGCTGAAATCGCGCGCATCCCGAGGAGCACCGTGAAGGTAGAGGGCGGCGACGCCAAGAAGCTGCTCGCGCTGGTCGAGGCGCTTGAGGAGATGGACGACGTCGCGAGAGTGTTTTCCAACTTCGATATCGACGCCGAGGCGATGGCGGAGGCTTGAGAGTCCTCGGCATAGACCCGGGCACCTCCGTCACCGGCTACGGCGTGGTCGAGACGGGGAACGGCGTGCCGGGCTTCGGCCGACTCGTCGAATGCGGGGTCATCACCCTCGCGAAGCGAAGCCCCCTTCCCCACCGCCTGGCGGAGCTGCACGAAGGGATCACTGAGCTGATCGTCCGGCACCGTCCTACCGCCCTCGCCCTCGAGAACGCCTTCTTTCATAAGAACGTGCGCACGACGCTGGTGCTGGGACACGCGCGCGGTGTGGTGCTCCTCGCCGCTCAGCAGGCGGGGCTCGAGATCGCCGAGTACCCTCCGGCCACCATCAAGAAGACGGTCGTCGGCGTGGGCGGGGCGCACAAAGCCCAGGTCGCCGCCATGGTCGCACGACTGTTGCGGCTCAAGGGGGCGCCCGAACCGTCGGACGCGGCGGATGGCGTCGCGGTCGCCTTGACCCACATCTTGCGGACATGATCGCGTCCATCACCGGCCGCCTCGCCGCCAAGTCCGCCGACCGCGTCGTCGTCCAGACCGCGGCGGGCGTCGGCTACGAGGTCACCGTTCCCCTCGGCGTGATCGAACGGCTACCGTCGGTGGGTGAGCCAGTGACCCTCGCGACGGAGCTGGTCGTGCGCGAGGACGGCTGGGCCCTCTACGGCTTCGCGGACCAGGCGGGGCGGCGGTTCTTCCAGCGCCTCACGAGCGTGTCGGGCGTCGGCCCGAAGCTTGCCGTGGCGCTCCTGTCGGCCCTCGGCGTGGAGCGCGGGGCGAAGGCGGTCAAGGAGAAGAACATCGCGCTGCTCGCCTCGGTGAGCGGCATCGGCAAGAAGACCGCCGAGCGGCTGGCGCTTGAATTGGGGGACAAGGTCGACGAGTTTGTGGACGCCGGCGCGCCGCCCGCCGGCGGCGCCGCCGAGGCGGCGCTGCGGGCACTCGAGCGATTGGGCTACGGGGTGGCCGAAGCCGACAAGGCGGTCCGCGCGGCGCTCGCGGCCGACGGCTCCGGCGACGCCGAGACGCTGGTGCGCCGGGCTCTCCAACTCCTGACCACCAGGTGACGATGGCGACGATGGCGCGACCCCTGATGACCGCCGAGTGGATCTGCACGCACTGCGGCGCGACCAACCGCAAACTCGTGCCCGAAGGGGTGAGCCGCGCGACTGACGAGTGCTACACCTGCCACGCGAAGCACGAGATCGAGGCGGAGGCGCGGCCGGTGAGATGGAAGTCGAGGCCCAAAGGGTGATGGCCCTCAAAGTTCCCCAGGCTGAAGCCCGGGCTCGGCAGGCACTGTCCTTAAGGACAGCGTTGGCCGAGCCCACCCTTTAGGGTGGGATGAATGGCGCGAAGCGAAATCACCACCCCCGAAGTCCTTCCCGACGAGCGCGTCTCCGACGCCGCGCTCCGCCCCTCGCGTCTGGACGAGTTCGTGGGCCAGGCCAAGGTCAAGGAATCCCTCCAGATCGCGATTGACGCGGCCAAGCAGCGCAACGATCCGCTCGACCATGCCCTCTTCTTCGGGCCCCCGGGCCTCGGCAAGACGACCCTCGCCTTGCTGATGGCCCACGAGCTGGGCGTGAACATCCGCATCACCTCCGGGCCGGTGCTCGAGCGCCCCGGCGACCTGGTGGGCCTGCTCACCTCGCTCAAGTCCGGCGACATCCTGTTCATCGACGAGGTGCACCGCCTACGCCCCGCGCTGGAGGAGTTCCTCTATCCGGCGATGGAGGAGTTCCGGGTGGACGTGCGCATCGCCGACGGCCCGCACGCCCAGACGATCCCGATGCAGCTCGAGCGCTTCACCCTGATCGGCGCCACGACCCGCTTCGGCCTCCTCACCCCGCCGATGCGCGCGCGCTTCGGCCTCGTCGAGCGGCTGCACTACTATCCCCCGGACGACCTCGCCCAGATCGTGCGCCGCTCGGCGCAGATCCTGAGCGTCCCCACCGATGCCGCGGGCGTGGCCGAGATCGCCCGGCGCAGCCGCGGCACGCCGCGCGTCGCCAACCGGCTGCTCAAGCGGGTGCGCGACTACGCCCAGGTGCGGGCCGAGGGGAGAATTACGGCGGCGGTGGCGGTCGAGGCACTGAAGCGGCTCGACGTGGACGAGTTCGGCCTCGACGACATGGACGCCCGCATCCTCAAGGCAATCATCGAGCAGTTCGACGGCGGGCCGGTGGGGCTCACGACTATCGCGGCCGCCGTAGGCGAGGACCCGGGCACGCTCGAGGAGGTGTACGAGCCGTTCCTGATGCAGCAGGGCTTCCTCGCGCGCACGCCGCGCGGCCGCTGTGCCACGGCGGGGGCGTACCGGCACTTCGGGTTCGCGCCTCCGAAGAGCGCCGAGCAGCCGACGATCTTCGACGGGTGAGGGAATGTAGAATGAAGAACGCAGAATGAGGAATGATTCTGCGTTCACCATTCTGCATTCTGCATTCT
>JACOVF010000065.1 GCA_016177465.1 Gemmatimonadota bacterium | reverse complement strand
TACTATGGCACCGGGTCGTACGACTTCAGCGAGCGGGTGTTGAACCAGTTCGCCCGCGACCTCCCCCCCGCCCAAGTGGACCAGACGATCGGGGTGCTGCGGCTCAACGCGGAGTTCTACCCCAATTCCGGGGTGATCCAGTTCCTGCTGGGGGAGAGCTTCCGCCAGAAGAACGACACGGCGAGCGCGCTCCAGAGCTACCGCCAGGCGGTGGCGCTCGACTCGACGCTGGCGCCGGCGCGGCAGCGCATCGCCGAGCTGACGCGGCGCTGAACCTCACCCCCTGTCTAGGCTTTGCGCACCGGGGTGAGCCCCATTTCCTCCAGAAACCGGCTCCCCCCCGCCGGGCGACCGGACCGCTGGTCCACGCGGGTGAGGATCAGCCGGTCGCGCGCGCGGGTCATCCCCACGTACAACAGGCGTCGCGCCTCCTGGATCTCGTCGTCGCGCCCGTCGCGCAACGGCTTCCACCCCGGCAGCTGGTCGTCCTCCACCCCCACCACGTACACCCGCGAGAACTCGAGTCCCTTCGTCGAGTGCAGGGTGAGTAAGTTGACGCGGCTGGGGTCGATCTCGGCTTCCCTCGACGTGGACAAGGCCACCCGCTCGAGCAGCCGCGCGATGGCGTCCGGGAGCGGCGTGCCGGGATCAGCGTCCATGAGCGCGCGCAAGCGGGCCAGCGCCGCCGGATAGCGCTGCTCGGGGTCGGGCTCGGCCGCCAGCTTCTCCCGCAGGCGCTGCCCGCCGAGCCGCTCAATCACCTCCTCGACGCCGGGCGAAGGCGCGCCGGTGCTGGCGCGCTCCGCCTCGTAGAACTCGAGGCAGTCGCTGAAGCGCCCGAGGGCATACGGCCGGCATAGCTTGGCGAGCAGCGCGTGCTCGTCCGTCACATAGTGCCCCGGGTCCAGGGCGAGGGCCAGGCCGAGGTAGTCGAGGAGATTCACGAGAGCGGCTTTGCGAGCCCGTAGCGCGCGCGGGAGGCCCAGCGCGCGCGTCACATGGGCGAGGGTGACGGCGTCGTCCAGGGCGTGGTGGGCCCGCCCCGGCTCGATCCCGAAGCGGGCCGCGAGATCGACGAGCTTGGCGCTGTCCTGGAACAGTGAGTGGGCGAGCGGCAGCGTGTCGAAGCAGACGAGGTTGTCCACGCCCGGCAGGCCCGCCGCCAGACGGCGCAGCACCGGCAGGTCGAAGCGCTGGCCGTTGTGCGCGAGGAGCGTGTGGCGCCCGACAAACGCTCGGAACCGCGGCCATACGTCGGCGAACGGGGGCGCGTCCCGGAGATCGTCGTCCCCGTAGCCGTGGACGTTCCGTGCCGCGGGGGACACCGGGCGGCCGGGCCGCACCAGGGAGTGAAAGCGCTCCACGATCTCCCCCTCCACCACTTTCACCGCGCCGATCTCGACGATCTCGCACGCGGCCGGATCGCGGTCGGTCGTCTCCAGATCGAACGTCACGTAGCTCCGGAGCCCGCCGTCCAGGTCACCCGCGTGGACGAGCTGCAGGGCCTTGAAGAGGGTCAGGGCGAGGCCCGCCGTGCCGCCGTCCACGCCGCGCAGGACGAGCGCGCCCTCCCCGGGCGGCGCCGCCGGGTCGAAGTAGGAGACCAGCCGGAACCCCGTCTCGGTCAGCATCCGCCACAACGCGAACTCCAGCCCCTGCTGCGGCTCGATCCACACCCGGCGTCCCGCGGCGAGCGCCTCTCGCAGGAGGGCGGCGAGACGCTCCGCGTCCGGCCACTCGGCCGGATCGGTCAGCTCGTCATGGTGCTCCTCGAGGACGTTGCGGTACGGGCCCACGCTCTGCGACAGTAATTCCTCGACGAGCGCCGGGAGCGAGTGGCGCGACTGTCCCAGCGCGGTGAGGTTCTCCACCTGGTAGACGAACCGCCACAGCTTGCGCGCGTCGGGATCGCCCCTCGGGCGCCGCCGTGCCAGGGCGCGCGCGGCGGCGAGCACGTCCCCGCCGGTCACGACCGACTCGGTCTCGATCTCTTGCATGAGGTCCGGCGAGAACACCAGCCGGGCGAAGGTTTCGACCGCGGCCGCGTCGCCGGGGTCCCCCATCACCCGCAGCGCGGCGATCACGTAGCCCACGACGTCGTCTTCGACAATGGCGCGCCCTCGCGCCAGCCGGCACGGGATCCCCGCTCGCAGCAGCCGGCCCTCGAGGTGATTGCCGGCCTCGTGGTAGCGGTACAGGACGGCATAGTCGCCCCAGCCTGTACCCGCGGCGGTGCGGTCGGCGCGGATGTCCTCCAGCAGCCAAGCCGCTTCCGCGTCCTCGTCGGCGAAGACCACCGCGCACACTTCGTGCGCCGACTCCCGCTCCGCGGTCAACTGCTTGTCGAACAGCCTCCGGTTGCCGGACACCAGCCGCCGGGCCGTCTCGAAGATCTGGTGCGAGCAACGGCAGTTCTTGTCGAGCACGATCGGCTGGGGGATGCCGTAATCCAGACTGAAGCGCTTCAGGACCTCCGGATGGGCCCCTGTCCATGAGAAGATCGATTGCTCGTCGTCCCCGACGGCGAAGAAGTTCCGGTGCGGGGCGGCGAGCTGCTGCAGGATCTCGTACTGGACGTTGTTGAGGTCCTGAAACTCGTCCACCAGCAGGTAATCCCAGCGGGCGGCCACCTGCCGGGCGACGTCGGGGCGGCGGCGGAACAGCTCGGCGGTGCGGGCGAGCAGATCGTCGAAGTCGAGGAGATTGCGTTTGACGAGGTGCGCCGCGTACTCGCGGTACAGCCGTTCGTCGCCCGCCGTGAGCGCGTAGTCCTGCAGGCGGCGTCGGCCGAACAGGAGCAGGAGGCTGCCCCCGCGCTTCTTGGGGACGCCGAGGCGGCGGACCACGGTCCGCTGGTAGGCGTCGTCCGCCACACCGAAGCCGCGCTGCAGCCCCGCCGCCTCGGCGTGCTCGCGCAGCAGCTCGAGGCACAGCGCGTGCAGCGTCCCGCGCTTGATCTCCTCCGCCGGCGCACCGAGGCTCTTGTGCAGCCGCGCGGTGATCTCCTCCGCGGCCTTGTTGGTGAACGTGACGGCGCAGATGCGCGCGGGGGCGAAGCCGAGGCGCGCGATGAGGTGGCCGACGCGGCCGATGAGACAGAAGGTTTTCCCCGCTCCGGGCCCTGCCACGACCAGCACAGGCCCCAGCGATGCTTCGATCGCGAGCCGCTGCTGCGGGAGGGGGGGGAAGTCTACTTGGCCCGCTCCAGGTATACGCCCTCCCGCGGGTCCACGCGGACCTTCTCGCCCTCGCTCAAAAAGTCCGGCACCTGGACGGTGACGCCGTTCGAGAGCTTGGCGGGCTTGGTGCTCGCGGTCTTGGTGGCGGAGCGCATGACGGGCGCCGTCTCCACGATCTGGAGCTCGATCACCGAGGGCAGCTCAATCGCGATCGGGCGGCCGTTCAGCCACTCGATTTGCACGACCATCTCGGGCTGGAGCCAGGGGGCGTCCTCGCCGACGACGTCCCCGCTCAGCGTGAACTGCTCGTAGCTCTGTTGATCCATCACGTGTACGCCGGCCGGGTCCTGGTAGAGGACCTGCATCTCCTTGGTGTCGAGCCGCGCCTCGTCCACGAAGTCGGTGGCCGAGAGGCGCTGGTCGAAAGTGTTGCCGGTGACGAGGTTGCGGAATCGCACCTGCACGAACGCGCGGAGGTTGCCTGGGGTGCGATGGGTGAAGTCCATGACGCGGCAGGGCTGCCCGTCGATCAAGAGGACGTGCCCGCGGCGGATATCGGTCGCCTTCATGTGTACTGAATCTCCAAATCCGTGGGGGGTGATGCATGGTGCGTGGGGCTACCCCACGACCGCAGGTGCGGGGGAAAAGTAAGCGGGGGGCCGGGGGTGGCCAACCCCGGCCGTCTGGGGAAAGTGTGGGGTGGGGTATGGAAAACCCCGGGGCACCGGTCGTCGGTCGGGTCGCCGTCGTTGTTGTACCAGTCCCGCCCGGCGATCAGCCGGCCGGCGAACTCGGCGTGGCCGAGGTCGACGCCGGTGTCGATGCTGCCGATGACGACCGGCGCGCCGCCTGCGGCGTAGGCTTCGACGTTGTCCTCGTCGGCGTCGGCGATCGGGGCCAGCGTCACCCGAAGATTTTCCGGGAAACCGCCCGAGCGATGAACCGCAGCCGGTCAGGCCAGGGAAGCCGCCCCAGGTTCGTCCGCACCACGCCCGCCGTGAAGAACGTTTTCCGGGAATAGTCGATCGATGTGTCGACGACGACCGGACGCCCGGCGGCGATAGTGTCGCGGACCCGCTGCAGGACGTCTCCCACAGCCGAGTCGCGCTCGAGCGTGAGACACTCCACCCCGACGCCCCGCACGATCGCCGCGACGTCGTAATCGGGCAGCTCGCTCGCCGTCTTGCGGGAGAGCGCCGTCTGCTGGAACTGCGCGATCTGCGCCAGCTCGCGATCGCGCAGCACGAACACCGCGACGGCGACTCGCTGGCTGGCGGCGGTGAGCAGCTCGAGCCCGGTCATGAGAAACGCGCCGTCCCCCGCGAGCGCGATCACGGGGGCGCCGGGCCGCGCCAGCTTGGCGCCGATCGCAGCGGGGACGGCGTACCCCATGCACGAGTAGTCGACCGGCGCGAGAAACCTCCCGGGCGACTCGAGCCGCAGACATTCCATCGCCAGGAACGTCCCGTTCCCCGAGTCGGTGGTGAAGATGGTCTCCGGTCCGAACGTCTCCTGGAGAGATCGAAGCAGATGGGCGGGCGTCACCTTCGGGCCAGGGACCGCCGCGAGCCAATCCCGCCACGCGCCTTGATGCCCCTCCCGGATGTCGCGTTCCAGGCTCCCGTCGTCGTGCGCCCGCGGTGTCAGCCGCGGGAGCAGGGCGCGCACGAACTCGCCCGCGTCGGCGGTGACGGCGAGCGCCGCGGGATAGTTCCGCCCCGGCACGCTCGGCTCGATGTCCACGTGGACGAGCGGCTGTGGCGGGGTGCAGCCGTAGCTTCCGGTGCCGACCTCGCCGAAGCGGCACCCGATGGCGAGGGTGGCGGTGCAGCGGCCCGCGACATCCTGCGCGAACGGCGGTGCCGACCGACCGAACCCGTTCCATAGGAACAGTGGATGGGTTTCGGGAAACACGCCTTTTCCCTGGAACGTCGTCGCCACCGGGGCGTGGAGCGTCTCGGCGAGCCGCACGAGCTCGGCGCCGGCGCCGGCCGCGCCGAGCCCGAAATACAGGAGGGGCCTGGCGCCCGTTGCGTTCATCAGGGCGGCGGCACGCTCCAGGTCCGCCGGCTCGGGGTCCGGGGTGACGACGGGCGGCGGCGCGTCCCACGCCGTCACTTCGTGGCGGAAGAGGTAGAGATTCACGGGCACCTCCACCATCACCGGGCCCGGGGCACCGGCGCGCGCGACGGCGCAGGCGCGGCGGATGGTGGCGTAGAGGTCTTCGCCGCGCTCTACGAGAAAGGTCGCCTTGGTCACCGGCCGCGCGATGGCGAGCTGGTCGACGTCATGCAGCTGATAGGCCTTGCCGGTGTCGCGGCGGATCCCGCATCCCAGCACGAGGAGCGGGATGGTGTCCATGAAGGCCTCGGCGATGCCGGAGAGCGCGTGGGTGAGCCCCGCGCCGGGCACGAGGTTCACGCACCCGAGCTCGCCCGAGGCGCGCCACACGGCGTCGGCCATGAACGACGCGCTCTGCTCGTCGGTGACGAGCACCGGACGGACGGGCGACGCCGCCAGCGCGTCGTACAGCTCGATGTTGTGCGTCCCCGGGATCCCGAACGCGAAGCGGATGCCTTCATCCGTGAGGG
>JACOVF010000057.1 GCA_016177465.1 Gemmatimonadota bacterium | reverse complement strand
GTCACGGAACGCCCCGAGGGCCGGTGGATCGTGGAAGGGGGGCCGGACTCCTTCCTGGCAGCCGATCAGGACATCCCCCAGCTCGCCGGAGAGTTGGGCATCCCCGACCGCCTGGTGCGCCAGACGGGCCACGGCTTCGCGCTCTGGACCGGCAAGGACTTCCAGCCCCTGGACGAGGGGCAGGCCGCGGCGCTGCTCGGCATTCAGGCCCGGAAAGAGGACCTCGCCGCGGGGCATTCGAGCTTCGCGGGCGGGATGGGCGAGCTGGTCGAGGCGCTCGTGAACGTGGTAGGGTCGGCGATCCGCTATCGGGTCGGCGTCACGGGCGCGCAGCACGCGACCGCGGGATTCCGCCTCTCAGGCACCGGCGGCCAGCTCATCCACTGCGACGCGCTCGTGATCGCGCTCCCGGCGTACGCCGCGGCGCGGTTGTTCACCGGGGTCGATCTCGATATCCGCCACACGCTCACCGCGGTGCGCTACGACCCGTCGCTCACCGTGTCCCTCGCCTACGAGGCGAAGCAGCTGGCGGGACCGCTCCAAGGGACTGGCTTTGTCGTGTCGCCAGAGGCGGGGACCCCGGTGCGCGCGTGTACATACGCGTCGAGCAAGTTCCCGGGGCGCGCGCCGGCGGGGCACGTCCTGCTGCGCGTGTTCCTCGCGCCCGTGGCGGGGGACCCCGCGGTCGTCGGGCACGAGGTTCTGGCCGCGATGCTCGGGATCTCGGGGGCGCCGCTCTGGACGAAGACGTACAGCTGGCGCCTGGGACTGCGGCGGCCGACACCGCACCACGCGGCCGAGGTGGCGCGGATGCGGGCCCGCCTCGAGTGGGTGGGGCCGATCGCGCTCGCGGGCGGGGGATTCGAGGGGCCGGGGGTGTCGGGATGCGTGCGGTCGGGGAGAGAAGCAGCAAAGGAAGTCCTAACCGTCTAATAGCTTTCGCGCAGCTCCCACCACCCGCTCTACCGTCAGCCCGTACTCCTGGTAGATCCGCTGGTACGGCGCCGACGCGCCGAACTTCTCGATTCCCAGGATCGCACCCTTCTCACCCACCCAGCGGTACCACGGCTGCGGCACCCCGGCTTCCACCGCGAGCCGCGGCACGCCCGGTGGCAGCACCGCGTCGCGGTAGCTCTGGGTCTGCCTCGCAAAGAACTCGAGGCAGGGCATCGACACCGCCCGCGCCGCGATTCCCTCGGCCGTGAGCTTCTCGCAGGCGCCGAGCACCAGCTCGACCTCGGAGCCGGTGCCGATGAGCACCACCGATGGCGGGCCGGCCTTCGCGTCCGCGAGCACGTACCCGCCTTGATGCAGCCCCGCCGCCGGCGCGTACTTCGACCGGTCGATGATCTGGATCTTCTGCCGCGTGAGCACCAGCGCCACCGGCCCGCCGTGATGCCCGATCGCCGCACGCCACGCCTCCACCACCTCGGTCGCGTCCGCGGGGCGGATCACCGTCATGTTGGGGATCGCCCGCAGCGCGGCGAGCTGCTCGATGGGCTGGTGCGTCGGGCCGTCCTCGCCCAGGCCGATCGAATCGTGCGTGAACACGTAGATCGGCCGCAGATGGGAGAGGGCGGCGAGCCGGATCGGCGGCCGCATGTATTCCGAGAAGATGAGGAACGTGCCGCCGTAGGGGATGAACCCCTTGTGGTAGCACAACCCGTTCAGCACGGTGCCCATGCCGTGCTCGCGGACCCCGAAGTGGAGGTTCCGCTCGGCGTGCTGCCCGGCCTCGAAGTCGCCCAAGCCCTTGAGCAAGGTGTTGTTCGACCCCGCGAGATCGGCCGACCCGCCCACCAGCTCCGGCAGCTTCGGCGCGATCGCGTTCAGCATCTTCCCCGACGCGGCGCGCGTCGCGGGCGCCCCGTCCTTCGGCGTGAACACGGGGACATCGGCATCCCATCCCGCCGGCAGCCGGCCCGCCAGCCGTCGCTCGAGCTCGGCCGCGAGCGCCGGATGGTCCTTCCGGTAGGCCTCGTAACGCTTGCGCCAGTCGGCCTCGAGCCGCGCGCCGCGCTCCCGCGCCCGCCGCCAGTGGGCCAGCGCCTCCGCCGGGACGTGGAACGGTTCGGGCGACGGCCAGCCGAGGTTCTGCTTGGTGAGCTTCACCTCGTCCGCGCCGAGCGGCGCGCCGTGCGCTTCGGCGGTGTCCTGCTTGTTCGGGCTCCCCCAGGCGATGTGGGTGCGCACGATGATCAAGGACGGCCGGTCGCGCGCCCGCTGTGCCGCGCGGATCGCCGCGTCGAGCGCCGCGAGGTCGTTGCCGTCCGCCACGCGCTGCACGTGCCAGCCGTAGCCTTCGAACCGCCTCGCTGTATCGTCGCTGAAGGCGAGCGCCGTGTCGCCTTCGATCGTGATGTGGTTATCGTCGTAAAAGCCGATCAGCTTCCCGAGCTTCAGGTGCCCTGCGAGCGACGCCACCTCGTGCGACACCCCTTCCATCATGTCGCCGTCCGAGGCGAGGAAGTAGGTGTAGTGGTCGACGATCTCGTGCCCCGGGCGGTTGAACAGCGCCGCGAGCTGCGCCTCGGCGATCGCCATCCCCACCGCGTTCCCCGTCCCCTGGCCGAGCGGCCCCGTGGTCGCCTCGACGCCCGGCGTCAGGCCGTATTCCGGGTGCC
>JACOVF010000056.1 GCA_016177465.1 Gemmatimonadota bacterium | reverse complement strand
GCCGGGGAGGTTAGTCGAACGCGACGTCAGCGCGCATGCATGCTCACCGGAAGGACACAGATCAACCGCGCGGCGCTGTTGGCGCCGTCACCGGCAGCGGCGCGCACGGAAGTGGAGCTATCGGATGCCAGCGGCGAACTTCCGCCTCACCCAGATCCTCAGCGCCGGCGCGAGCAACACCTGGTTGAGCCTCAACTACGACCAGTATCAGCACAACGGCTTGCTTAAGCACTTGAGCGACACCGGCCCCAAGGGGGCCAACAACGCCATGGACAACACCGCCACGTTCACGTACGACGGGCTCGGCCGCTTGCGCGGGGTCGAGGGGCCGCAACTGCCGTATGCGGGCGCTTACGTTTATGACGACTGGGGCAACATGACGGCGAAGGAGGGCGTGACGCTGGGCTACAGCGCGAGCAAGCCGCACCTGCTGGCGACGGTGGGCGGCAGTGCGGTCGGCCACGACGACAACGGCAACCGCAACGCCAAGCCCGGGCAGAGTTACGCCTACGACTTCGACGATCACGCGACCACCATCAACGCCAACGGGCACAGTGTGAACTTCACCTACGACGCCGGCGGCCGGCGCGTGGCCAAGGTGGTGGACAATGGCGCCAGTGTGACCCGTTACTACAGCGAGCTAGCCGAGGTCACCGATGGCTGGCTGACCAAGTACTACAGCGCAGGCGGGTTACTGATCGCCTCGCAACGCGTCGGCGCGCCGTGGCAGCTGGCGAGCTTGCCGAGCGAGCCGGCGGTGCGGCTGGCAGATATCTCGGGCAGCCAGCCGATGATCGTTGTAATCCTGCGCGATGATCTTGCTCTCCCCGTCTCCGCGTCTCTCATTCTCATCGTCTCCGTTCTTCTGATTGCGCCATGGCGCAAGAAGCGCGTGGTCGCCGTCGCCGTGCGTCACGGGCACGTGATCTTGGTGTTGATCACATTCAGTGTGTCCACGCTGCCGGTGCCGATCCTGATCCGCCCGGCCTCGGCGCAAGTTCCGGAGCCGGAGCCGGCAGCGGACTCGACCCCGGTGCCAACTCCAACACCGGCACTGCCGGCGGCTTCGGCGCTGCCGGCGAGCCCGGTGGAGCCGGAGGGCCTGCCCCCGTGCGATACCAGCACGCCGCCGTGTGAGGATGTCAGCTTGCGTACCGAGAAGGTGGCGATAATGCGCCTGCCCGGCGGGCAGTATGCCGCGGTCAGTGACGGCTTACCACGCTCGTATCAAGACTCCAGCGGGCGCTGGCGGCGGCCGCTGGTGGGCTTTCACGCCGAGGGCGAAGATGAGCTCGCCGATGAGCTGCCGCAGTTCGTGACGCGGCTGTCGACCGTTACCCTCGCCGGCCAGTCACGCGGTGTGATCTCGCAAGCGCTGCGCAGCGGCGATGGCGGCATTACCTATGCCGTTGGTCGCCCGACCCCGAGCGGCGCCGGCCGCGCCACGCTGACACACGCCGAGTTGCGCTGGAACTTGGAGCTGACTCGCCGCGGTCTGGCCTGGGAGAGCGAGCCCATCGCGGCCAAGCGCGGTGTCACCAGCGTCGCTATCCCATACCTGGTCGATGGCAGCTGGGAGCCATTGGCGGTCGAGGCGTCTGGGGCGGTCGCCAACGCCGTGTGGCAGTTCAGCCGGCCGCTGCTCAAGGGCGCCGGCGGCGGGCTCTACCCGCTCTGCCAGTGGCAGACGGCCACAAGCCCGCAGCGCCTCATTCTGCAGTGCGACGACACCGAGCTGCCGGAGAGCGCGCTGCCTTACACCATCGACCCGGTCAGCGGCCCGAAGTACCCGGCCACTTGTGTCAGTAGCACCGGCATCGGCACGCAGGCGTGGAGCAACGCCGCCGGCGCGCTCAGCTCCAACAACAACCGCGCTTCGGCTTCGTTGACGGCCGCAGAGGTGACCAACTGGCTGAAGTGCAGCAACTTCGGCTTCAGTGCCGTAGCGCTCGGCGGTAGCGGAATCCCCTACGGCTCGACTATCGACGGCATCATGGCCGAGTGGGAAGTGTCGGCCAGCGCCGCCGATAAGGTGCGCGATCAGGCCGCCCGCTTGGTGAAGGCCGGGGCGATCGAGAGTAGCGACCGCGCATCGGCGACATGGTGGCCAACTACCACCAATGAGACGTTCATCAGCCACGGCGGCAGCTCCGATACTTGGGGCGGCACCTGGGAAGCCAACGACATCGCCGACGCTGGTTTTGGCGCCGCGCTGGCCGCCGTCAACACCGACACCAGCTATAGTCGCAGCGCGTACGTGGACAGTGTGCGCCTGACGGTGACCTACACAACGCCGGCGCATCTGTGGTCCGAGGGCTATGAAGGCAGCTCGCTCTGCGCCGGTAGCGGCTGCGCCAGCGGCGTTGGCTGTCGTTTGGTGGAGGAGGGCATAAGCTGCTCCACCAGCCAGTTTGACGTGCCGGCGAGCGCGGACTTGCGCGCCGGCGCCCGGGTGAAGGTCACCACGTTACCGGCAAGCCAGAGTACGATCTTCTACAGCACGGCCAACCCGGGTGGCACCAGCATCTGCGGTGGCGCGGTGCTGGTGAAGAGCGACGGCACTTGGGCACTGGATGACGAGCAGTACAGCACGCCGCCGCACTGCGCTACCGGCACGGTGCAGCTGGCAGCCAATACGTGGTACCGCATCGAGACCCGGGCGGATGTGGCCGGTGGGCAGTGGTCGGCGACGCTGTACAGCGATGGCG
>JACOVF010000067.1 GCA_016177465.1 Gemmatimonadota bacterium | reverse complement strand
GACCCAGATGCTCGAGTCGATGGTGCACGCCCCCCGCCCCACTCGCGCCGAGGCCTCGGACGTGGCGAATGCGATCCTCGACGGGACCGACGCGGTGATGCTGTCGGCGGAGACCGCGGTCGGCGAGTACCCGATCGAAGCCGTGCGCGCGATGGACCGCATCATCCGCGAAATGGAGCGACAGGCGCCCGTGCGCGACGAGCGCCGCATAGTCCTGGCGGACGGGGCGCGCGTTACCGTCGAAGACTCCATCGCGATCGGCACGCACGCGGTGGCCCGGATGCTGAAGACCCCACTCATTGTGACGCTGACCAAAGGCGGGTTCACGGCGCGCAAGGTGGCGGCGCTTCGCCCTCCTGTGCCGATCCTCGCCGTGACCACCGAGGTCAGCACCTACCGCCAGCTCGTGCTGGTCTGGGGCGTGACGCCTGTGCTCGTAGACCGGGTCCCGAGCTACGACGCGATGCTCGCCGTCATCCGCGACCTGATCCTGAAGCGGGAGTATGCGAAGCCCGGCGATCGCATCGTGATGACGGCCGGCGTGCCGTGGGAGGTCTCCGGTAGCACGAACCTGATCAAGGTCGAGGAAGTCTGAGGTGCGGCTCGTTTTCCTGGGCACCGGCACCTCGTTCGGCGTGCCGCAGATCGGCTGCTCCTGCCGCACCTGCACCTCGTCCGACCCACGGGACCGCCGCAGCCGCACCGCCGCGCTGATCGAGAGGGACGGGCGGCGGCTCCTCATCGACACGCCGCCCGAGCTGCGCCTGCAGCTCGTCGCCGCGCGGGTGGACCGGCTCGACGCCGTGCTGTACACCCACGCCCACGCCGACCACGTGCACGGGATCGACGACCTGAGGGCGCTGTCGCTGCGGCAGGGGGCAGGGCTGCCGGCGTATGGGGGGGCCACGACGCTGCGCGAGCTCGCGTCCAAGTTCCCCTACATCTTCGACCCGACGCTGCAGGCGCATCCCGGCACGAGCCGGCCGGAGCTGATCCCGCACCCGCTCGATCCCGGCGTCCCCACGATGATCGCCGGGATGCGGGTGCTGCCGCTTGCGCTGCCGCACGGGGCGCACACCGTGTTCGGCTACCGCGTAGGGCCGGTCGCCTATCTGACCGACGTCAAGGAGATCCCCGACGCGGCGCGGGCGCAGCTCGGCGGGCTCGAGGTCCTGGTGCTCAACGCGCTGCTCGCCCGGCCGCACCCGCTGCATCTCTCGATCCCAGAAGCCGTCGCTGCCGCGCAACAAATCGGCGCGCGCCGCACCTTTCTGACGCACCTGACCCACGACACGCCGCACGTAGAGCTGGCCGCTGGCCTGCCGAGCAGCATCGCACCCGCGTATGACGGTCTGGTCATCGAGGTAGACGCGGCCTAAATTGCACAGTTGGGGAGGGTTACGCATGTCCATCGACATCCAGGCCACACTGCAGCGGTTCCGGGACCCGGGGGTGCGCCAGAGCGCCGCCATGGACGACCTGGTGCGCCAGGCGGTGTTCGGTTCCTCCGACGCGCGGGAGCTCACGCGCTGGCTCATCTGGGAAATCGGCCAGGCGGCGGGCGTGCGGCCCGCCTCGATCCACGACCTCTACATGGCCCGGGGCCGGGGGGTAGTGCCCCCGTTCACCACGCCCGCCATCAACGTGCGGGTCATGGCCTACGACACCGGGCGCGCGATCTTCCGGGCCGCCAAGCGGCTCGACGTGGGCGCGGTGATCTGCGAGATCGCCCGCAGCGAGATCGCTTACACCGACCAGCGCCCCGCTGAATACGTGGCGGTGATGACCGCGGCGGCGCTGCGCGAGGGATTCACCGGCCCGCTGTTCATCCAGGGTGATCACGTGCAAGTCAACGCCAAGAAGTTCGCGGCCGACCCCCAGGGCGAACTGGCGGCGATCCGCCAGCTGATCGAGGAGGAACTGCACGCCGGCTTCTACAACATCGACGTCGATACCTCCACGCTCGTCGATCTCTCCAAGACGACGCTCGACGAGCAGCAGCGCATCAACTACGAGCGCGCCGCTGAGCTCACGCAGTACATCCGAGAGCGCGACCCCGCGGGCGTCACGGTCTCGGTCGGGGCGGAGATCGGCGAGGTGGGGGGGAAGAACAGCGACGTGCACGAGCTGCACGCGTTCATGGACGGCTACACCCGCACCCTCAAGCGCCTCGGGAACTTCACCGGCATCAGCAAGATCTCAGTCCAGACGGGGACGAGCCATGGCGGCGTGGTGCTGCCCGACGGCTCGATCGCCAAGGTGCAGCTCGACCTCGCGGCGCTGCAGGCGCTGTCCCACGACGCCCGCACCAAGTACGGGCTGGGTGGGGCGGTGCAGCACGGCGCCTCGACGCTGCCAGCCGACGCGTTCGGCCATTTTCCGGCGTGCGAGGCGGTGGAGATCCACCTCGCCACAAACTTCCAGACGATCGTCTTCGACCACCCGAAGCTCCCCGCCGACCTGCGCCGCGAGGTGAACGAGTGGGTGAAAGCCGAGTGCAAGGACGAGTGGAAAAAGAGCGACACCGAGGAGCAGTTCATCTACAAGAGCCGCAAGAAGGCGATCGGGCCGTTCAAGCGGCGCATGTGGGACCTCCCGCCGGACGTGCGGGCGGCGATCGGCGCGGACCTCGAGAAGATGTTCGCATTCCTGTTCGAGCAGCTGCGGGTGCAGGGCACGCGCGCGACCACGGACCGCTTCGTGCAGCCGCCGTTGCAGTCCCACGCGGCGCCGCGGCCGATAGCCATGGCGGCGCCCGACGACGTGGAGGCGGGCGAGTGAGCGAGCGTGGTGCGGGCTTCGGGCCGTTCCTGCTGGGACTGACCGTCGGCGCGGTCATCGGGTTTCTCTTCGCACCGGACGCGGGCGAAGTGACACGCGGGAAGCTGACCAAGAAGCTGCGCGGTCTGCGGGACCTGGCCGAGGAGAAGGTCGGCGAGCTGGCCGAAGGGGAGACGGGGCCCGCGGCGCTGCCCTCGGCGCGAGAGGAACTGGAGCGGCGTCTGGCCGAGGCTCGCCGCCGCCGGCGCACGGGCAAGCCGGCCCGCGCCGCCACGGAGGAGGTCGCGGAGGAGGACGAGCCGGTCGCGTGAAGCGGGAGGGCGGCTGGCATCGGTCCGTGACGGGCGTCCTGCGGCGGACCCTCGAAGCCGCCGTGGAAGACAACATCCCGTTCCTGGCGAGCGCCCTGTCGTTCGACGTCTTGCTCACGGCGATCCCGTTCTTCGCCCTGATCCTGGCGGCCATCGGGTACCTCGTGCAGCACCAGCTGGCCGTGCACCAGGTCGAGGTCCACGAGTTGATCCAGCAGTTCCTCCCTAGCGCCGGCGGGGACCAGGGCGCCTTCCAGCGGTTGGAGGGGGCGCTTTCCGACCTGGTCCGGCAGCGGGAGCGGCTGACGCTGTTCGGGGTGCCGGCGTTCCTCTGGTTCTCCACCCGGCTGTTCGGTGGGCTGCGGGTGGCCCTCAACGAGGTGTTCGATACGGACGAGAGCCGGCCCTGGCCGCTCGCCAAACTCACGGACCTCGGGATGGTGCTCGTCACGGGGGGGCTCTTGGTGGTGAACGCCTACCTGCTGGCCGTCGGCGCCCGGGTGGAGGCGGCCCTCGGCGGCGGGTTCATGCGGGAGTGGCTGTTCCGGTTCAGCATCGAGCTGATGGCGGTGGCGTCGAGCGCGCTCCTCTTCTTCGTGATCTTCAAGCTCCTGCCCAGTCGGCGCATCCACTGGCGCACCGCGCTGATCGCGGCCGGCTTCTGCGCGCTCGCGTTCGAGATCGCCAAGCGGCTCTACACGCTGTATCTCACCCGCTTCGCCACCCTCGACCGCATTGTGTCCGACGCCAACGTCGTGGGGTTCATCCTATTCCTGCTGTGGATCTACTACAGCGCGTACGTCTTCCTTCTGGGCGGCGAGGTGGCGGAGACCTACGACCTGATCCGGATGCGCCGCTCGCAGCGGGTCGGCCTGGGATGACCCCGATCGACCTGCGCAGCGACACGGTCACGCGCCCCTCGGCCGCCATGCGCCGCGCGATGGCGGAGGCGGAGGTGGGGGACGACGTACTCGACGGCGATCCCACCACCCGTTGTCTCGAGGAACGGGTGGCCGAGCTGCTGGGCCAGGAGGACGCGCTCTTCTTCCCGTCGGGCACCCAGGCGAACCAGACAGGGATCGCGCTCCACACGCGACCCGGGACCGAGCTCGTACTGGAAGCGAACGCTCACCTCGTGCACTACGAAATCGCGGGTGTCGCCGCCATTGCGGGCGTCCAGATCCGGCCCGTGCCCACACCCGACGGCGTGCTCACGGGGGACCTGGTGCGCGGCGTGCTGCGGCCAGTCTCGCCGCACGTCCCCAGGACGTCCGCCGTCGCCGTGGAGAACACGCACAACGCCGCCGGGGGGAAGGTGATGCGCCCCGAGGTGATGGCGGGCGTCGTGACCGCGGCCGCGCAGGCGGGGCTCCCGGTACATCTGGACGGGGCGCGGCTGTGGAACGCCGCGGCGGCGCTGGGCTTGCCACCTGCCCGCCTAACCACCGGCGCCGCGACCGTCATGGTGGCGTTCTCGAAGGGCCTCGGCTGCCCGGTCGGCTCGTGCCTCGCGTTCCGCAAGGAGCTGCGGTCGCGGGCGTGGGAGATCCGTAAGCGGCTGGGCGGGGGGATGCGGCAATCGGGCATCCTCGCCGCGGCGGCGCTCTACGCGCTCGCGCACAACCTCACCAGAATCACCGAGGATCACGAGAATGCCCGGCTGTTGGCGGAGCGACTGTCCGACTGTCCAACCGTCCGACCGTCCGTCCCCGAGACGAACATCGTCATGATCGACCTGGTGCGCGAGCAGGATTCGTCCGACATGGTGATCGCGAAGCTGGCGCAGGCGGGCGTGCTGGTCGTCCCCTTCGGCCCGCGCCGGCTGCGTGCAGTGACGCATCTCGACGTGAGCCGGCAGGACGTGGAGCGGGCGGCGGAGATCGTCGCCACGGTGCTGCGATGAGCGACGTGCAGTATCGTCGCAAGGTCATTCCCTACGCGATCTCGCTCCTATGGCGCGCCGGGGACGGCGGCGCCGCAGGCCCCGCGCCGGAGACCTATCCGCTGTTCTTGCAGCAGCGCGCCCTCAATGCGCTGTACGATCATTACCGCTTGACGCCCGACCAGGGCATCCTCGGCTTCCTGCTGGGCAATCTCTATGAATGCCCCGAGTCGGGGATCCGCTACACGGTCATCGACCTCGTGATGCGGCTCTCCGCGCAGATCTACGCCGACAAGACGACGCTCGTCATCTCGCGGGTGTGGGACAAGATGCAGGAAGAGCTTGCGAAGAGCGGCGGCAGCCTGCTCGGCTGGTACCACAGCCATCCCCCGGCCGGGATCGAGCTGCCACGGGGCGACGTCGAAACGCACCTGCAGTACTTCGCCGAACCGTGGCAGGTGGCGCTGGTGCTCGGGACGGACGACAGCGGCCCGCTCGCCGGCTTCTTCCGGCCGGCGCCGGACGCCGTACAGGCGCCGGCGGTGCTGCCGTTCTACGAGATCCTCGACCCGCGCGCCGTCACGCAGGAGGGGAAGAAGAAGTCGAGCGTGCGCTGGAAGAATTACAAGCCGCACAAGCCGCCGGTGCTGAAGAAGCCCCAGTCCGCGGGAGCGGCCTCCGCAGCCGCGCCACCCGCGCCCGAGACCGAGGTGATCACCCCGCAGGCGACAGCCACGATCCCGCGGATGCAGCCGGCGCCGAAGGTTGAGCCCCCGCCCGTGGCACTGCCGGCGGTCGAGCCCGCGCCGGTACGCACGACCCCGGCCCCGCAGCCCTCACGGGTAGCGGCGGATGAGCGGGCGGTAGCACCCGCAGCTCCGGTCCGGCGGCCGCTGCGGCCGTTGCAGCCGAAGCGGTTCAGCCTTGCCGAGGCGGCGCGGGGACCTGCCGCGAAGAAGAAGAAGGGCCGCGGCGCGCTATTCGGCGCGCTCACGGTGGTCCTATTGGCGGGCGCGAGTGCGGGCTACTGGTTCGGTGTGAAGCCACGGCTCGCAGCGCGGGCGCAGCTGCCGGAGCCGCCCGCGGCAGCTGCGCCAGAATCTACAATGGCGGCGGCCCTGGAGTCCGCGCCCGTGGCCCGCGATACGGCGGGAGACGCCGCACCCGCCACGACGCCGCAAGCGCAGCCGGAGGTGTCGCGACCCTCGTCTACGGCGCCGCCCGAGACCCCTCCGGTCACCGCGAGGCTCGACCAGCTCAGCGACACGCTCGGGCGCTTGGTGCGGAACTACCAGGACCGGGCGCGCTTGTTCGACACCCGGCAAATGGACTGCGCTGGCCTGTCCCGCGGGCTCGTGGCGGTGGAGAGCATCTGGATCGCCTACAACACAGAGCGGAAGGCCCTGCCTGTCCCACTCGACGCGCAGCGCGCGGCGCGTGACCAGACGCTCTACAGCGCGGTGGACTCGGTCGAGAGCCACTTCGACCGCTCGCAATGCGACCGGCCGTAGGCACCGCTCTCCGCTGCGCCGCCTGGGTCGTTTGGCTGGGACTGGTGGGGGCGGGCGTGGCGGCGGCCCAGTCGCGCCAGCCGCTGCGTAAGAGCGACCTGATCCGCCATCTCTCAGGCTCGGCGCTCAGCAAAGGCGAGATCGCCGACCTGATCCGCCGTAATTGTCTCAGCTTTACTCCAACCGACCGCGACCGCGCCGACCTGCGCGCCTTGGGCGCGGACGACCGAATCATGCGCAGCGTCGACGCGTGCGTGCGCCGGGCGGCCTCCCCCGCGATGCCGCTGCGCGTCGAATCCGACCAGGCGAGCGTCGCGGCGGATGTGGGGAGCGAGGCGACGATTACGGTGAAGCTGCTGCGGGGGCAGGAGGTGGCGCGAGGCGCGCGGCTGGTGCTCCTGGGCAGCTCCAGGATCCCTGGTGGCCTGCGGCGCGACGCCGAGGCCACCACGGACGGCCTGGGCGTCGCGACCTTCCGGGTCCCGACCGGCACGGCGCCCGGGACGTACCAGCTGACGGTAGTCGGCGCGGGCGGCGAGCGGCTCGAGGGGCGGACCGCCATCGCGCTGGAGGCCACGCCCACCGGAGGGCTCCGGGCCGACGTGCGGCCCGGCCGCATCGAGATCCGCCCGGGCGACGACCGGTGGGTCCCCGTCACCGTGGCGGTCCGCGACGGGCGGGGCAACCCTCTTCCCGGTCAGCCGGTGGAGCTCCGCGCCGCGGCCGGTACGGTCTTCACATCGCTCACTGGGACGTCCAATGCGCAGGGCGAGGTTGTCTTGGCGGTGGGGACGGCGGCGTTCCGAGGCGCGGCGACGCTCGAGGTTCGCGTGCGGGGCCGGGCGGTGGGTGTGGTCGAGATCGCGCTGCCGGCGGTCGTGTCGGCGTCGCGCACGGGGTTCGTGTCGGGGGTCGGGCAGCGGGGGCGAGTGGGCACGCGGCTTCCCCAGCCGCTGGTCTTCGAGGTGCGCGATACGGCCAACGCGCCGGTCGCGGCCCGCACCGTGGTCTTCCTCGCCGCAGGCGCGCGGCTCGAGCAGGTGAGCGCCGCGACTGATTCCAACGGGCGGGCCGAGGCCTACGTCCTGCTGGGGGAGAGAGCGGGCCCGGTTGTGGTCTCGGCGCGAGTAGGCGCGATCGAGCGCCAGGTGCCGTTGTACGCGGTGGCCGGCCCTCCGGCGAAACTCGTCGTCTCGTGCGGCGCCGAGGTGGTGGAAGGGCGCTTGGCCGTGCCCGCCGACGAGGTCGCGCTGCTGCGGGTCGCGGCTCAAGACGCCTACGGGAACCTAGTGCCGCTCGGGGCGTTGCGTGCCTCGGTGGGCGACGACCGCTTGCTACGCCAGGTGAGCATCGTGTCCGACTCCCTCGGCGGCGTGATCACGTTCCGTCCGGGGAAGGGCGGCGGCACCACCAACCTCGTCGTGCTGGCGTCTGGGCTGCGCGCGAGTTTCGTCGCATCCGTGCAGCCGCGGGGCGCGTCGCGCGATGCCGGTTGCGGTTGAGGTGCGCGGTTCCCGTCGCAGGCCCGACCGGCTATCTTTGGGGCGCTCCAGGTCCGCAGGTCATCCGCTCGTGAACCGCGTCAGGCCCCCGCAGGGAGCAGCGCTCAACGATGCCGGAGGTCGCTGCGGGGCGCCTGGGGCACTCCTCTTGAATGCGGAATGCGGAATGGGGAATGCGGAATTGCCGTGGGAGGTCGAGCGGCAAGACGTTCACCTTTACATTCAGCATTCCGCACTCCGCATTCCGCATTCTCGTTAGATTGGCTCGCATGATCGCGTTAGCCCGCAAATACCGTCCAAAGAAGTTCGCCGACCTGATCGTCCAGGATCACGTCGCGGCCGCGCTGCGCGGCGCCGTGTCGCAGGGCCGGACCGCTCATGGGTATCTCTTCGCGGGCCCGCGCGGGGTGGGGAAGACGACCGCCGCGCGCATCCTCGCGATGGCGCTGAACTGCGAGCGCCGGGGTGCAGCGGGCGTTCCCGCTGGCGAGCCGTGCGGCGCCTGCGCTTCGTGCATGCGGGTGTGGACCGGGGCCGCCAACCTCGACGTCGTGGAGCTCGACGCCGCCTCGAACCGTGGTGTGGACGACGCGCGCGACCTGCGCGAGCGCGCCATGTACGCGGCCAGCGTGGAAGGGGGCCACAAAGTCTACATTGTGGACGAGGCGCACATGCTGACGCGCGAGGCGTGGAACGCCCTCCTCAAGATCCTCGAGGAGCCGCCGCCGCGCGTCGTGTTCGTGTTCGCCACCACGGAGCCGCAGAAGATCGGGCAGAGCGCCGCGCCCATCCTCTCGCGGCTGCAGCGCTTCGATTTCCGGCGCATCGGTCCGCACGCCATCGTGGCGCGCCTCAAGGAGGTGCTCGCGGCCGAAGGGCTCCAGGCGGAGGATGACGCGCTGCACCTCATCGCGAAAAGCGCTGACGGCGGGATGCGCGACGGCCTGTCACTGCTGGATCAGGTGCTGTCATTCGGCGAAGGGCCGGTCACGGCCGAGCGCGTCCGGGAGGTGCTGGGGCTCATCGCCGACGACCTGTACGGCGAAATGCTGCGCGTCATCGCCGAGCGCGCCGCCGCCGGGGTCTTTCCGCTCGTGGACCGCCTGATGGAGGCGGGGGCGGACCTGGGCGAGTTCGTGAGCGGCGCCGGCGACACCCTGCGCGCGCTACTCGTGGTCTCTCTGGGCGGCGAGCCCGAGGGCCTGACGGAAGGCATGCAGGCCTTAATCCGGAGGTACGGCTCCCTGCTCCCAGCGCCCGATGTTGTTCGCCTGCTGACGATCCTGAGCCAGATGGAAGCCCAGATCCGCCAGAGCGGCAATACCCGGCTCGCGGTGGAGATCTTGTTACTGCG
>JACOVF010000062.1 GCA_016177465.1 Gemmatimonadota bacterium | reverse complement strand
CGAGCAGCTCGAGCGGCTGCTCAGGACCGTCGATTCCGACAAGATCGACCGCGAGAGCGAGATCCCGCGGGACGTGATCGACCGACTCAAAGCGCTGGGCGCGTTCGGCATCAAGATCCCGCGCGAGTACAGCGGGCTCGGCCTCTCCCAGCTCTCCTACATGAAGGCGATCGAGCTGGTCTCGAGCGTCGACGGCTCGCTCACCGCGCTGCTCTCAGCGCACCAGTCGATCGGCGTGCCGGGGCCGCTCAAGATGTTCGGCACCGAGGAGCAGAAGAGGACGTTCTTGCCCCGCCTCGCGAAGGGCGCGATCTCCGCGTTCGCGCTCACCGAGCCGAACGTGGGCTCGGACCCCGCCGCGATGGAGACGATGGCGGTCCCGTCCGAGGACGGCGCCGCCTGGATCCTGAACGGCGAGAAACTGTGGTGCACCAACGGCACCGTCGCCGAGCTGCTCGTCGTGATGGCCCGCACCCCGTCGAAGATCGTGAACGGGAAGGAAAAGCGGCAGATCACAGCGTTCATCGTCGAGGCGAATTCGCCCGGCGTGCAGGTGACGCACCGCTGCCATTTCATGGGCCTGAAGGCGATCTACAACGGCGTGATCCGCCTCACCAACGTCCGCGTCCCGAAGGAGAACGTCCTCTGGGGCGAGGGCAAAGGGCTGAAGCTCGCGCTGATCACTCTGAACACCGGACGCCTCACCCTGCCGATCTCGGCCGTGGCGGCCGGGAAGCGCTGTCTCGAGATCTCACGCCAATGGGCGAACGAGCGGGTGCAGTGGGGTCATCCGATCGGCCGGCATGACGCCATTGCGCAGAAGATCGGCACGATGGCCGCCAACACTTTCGCGATGGAGGCAGTGGCCGAGCTGTGCGGCCTGCTCGCGGAGCGGGGCGGCGCCGACATTCGGCTCGAGGCGGCGATCGCCAAGCTCTACAACTCCGAGGCCGGGTGGCGGATCATCGACGACACCGTGCAGGTACGCGGGGGCCGCGGCTATGAGACCGCGGACTCGCTGCGAGCCCGTGGCGAAAAACCGGTGCCGGTCGAGCGCATCATGCGCGACTTCCGCATCAACCTGATTTTCGAGGGCTCGAGCGAGATCATGCACCTGTTCATCGCCCGCGAGGCGGTGGACAAGCACCTCCAGGTCGCGGGCAACGTCGTGATGCCCGGCAAGTCCGCGGGCGAGCGGCTCGCCGGCCTCGTGCGCTCGGCGTTGTTCTACGGCTGGTGGTATCCGTCACGCTGGCTGGGGTGGAGCTTCTGGCCCAAGTACGCCGAGTTCGGGCCGCTCGCGCGGCACGTACGCTACGTCGAGCGCTCGGCGCGGCACCTCGCGCGCGGCGTGTTCCACTCGATGATGCGGTTCGGGCCGAAGTTGGAGCGCCGCCAGGCGGTGCTGTTCCGCCTCGTGGACGTGGGCGCCGAGTTGTTCGCGATGGCCGCGGCGTGCGCGCGGGCGCAGTGGCTTCTCAAGGCCGATCCCGAGGCCGGGAAGCGCGCGCTGAAGGTCGCCGACCTGTTCTGTCGCCAAGCCCGCGGCCGCATCACGTCGAAGTTCAAGGGGCTGTGGCGCAACGAGGACGTGGCAACGTACCGGGTGGCGCAAGAGGTGTTGAAGAACGAGCACCGCTGGCTCGAGGGGGGGATGGCGCAGTTGGGCGGTTAGGCGGTTAGGCAGTTAGAGCGGAGATCTGGTCCGCTTGGCCCGGGACATGAACCTGCTTTCGGCACCGGAATGGCAGGAGTTCGACGGCATACATGCGGAGGCGGGGAAGACGACCATGGGCCTCTACAAATCGATTGCCCGCGGAGGACTCTCCCGCGGGCAATCCCCTTCTAACCGCCTAACCGCCTAGCCGCCTATCTCACGCCGCCTGATGCGCGATCATGATGCTCTTGAGACGCTCCGGCGTGTCTCCCGCCGAATCGCCGTAGGGCATCGGGTGGCCCTCGGTCTCGATCATGATGGTCGGACAAATAAAGTCGAACCGCCGCGCGCGGATCCGCTCCGCCGCGGCCTCCGTCGCGACGGGGGTCGCGATCGAGATCTGCTTCGCTCCCAGCTGCTCCACCGCCTTCGCCGCCGCCAGCACCCGCCAGGGGAAGATCACCTGCCCATCCACGATCACCGCGTGGCGCCCTTCGAGCTTCTTCACCGGCCGTTGCGTCCGGTAGAGGATCAGGTCCTGCTTCACCCGCGCCCGCGACTCGTCGATCGCCGACTCCAGCTTCTCGATCAGGCTCATCCCCGGCTGAAAGTCGGGATCCATCTCCGCCGGCGCCGACTCGGCCATCGCGCCGATCGGGGCGAGGTTCGAGCCGAGTTTGATGAACGACGCCACGATCACGTCGAACTGCGCTCCCATCGCCTTGGCGGCGTTGGCGGCGATCTCCACCCCCTCCGGCGTGATACCGAGCAGGATGCACGACTGGTAGCCGCGCGCCGCGAGCTGCTGCCCCAGTAGAGCGCCGGCGCTCGACTTCGTGGGATAGAGACTGGGACGGGGTTGGCTGGCGGTCATCGCAGCCCCAAATATAGGGATCGAGAAAGACGGGGAAAGACGGCGGTCTTTCCCCATCATCCCCAGTCTTCCGCCGGTACGTTAACTTCTCTCCACCTAATTCCCGGATTCCCTGCCGTGCCCAAGGATTCGCTCTCTATCACCGACAACCGTACCGGGAGGACCTACGAGCTCCCGATCCAGGACGGCGCGATCCGCGCGGCCGACCTGCGGCAAATCAAGGCGGGGGCGGACGACTTCGGGCTGCTGAGCTACGACCCGGCGTTCATGAACACCGCGTCATGCCGCAGCGCGATCACCTACATCGACGGCGACCGGGGGATCCTGCGATACCGTGGCTACCCGATCGACCAGCTCGCCGAGCACAGCACGTTCCTCGAAACGGCGTACCTGCTCCTGCACGGCGAGCTGCCCTCGGCCCAGGCACTCGACGACTGGGAGTACGGCGTCACGCATCACACGATCATCCACGAGAACATCAAGAAATTCATCGACGGATTCCACTACGACGCCCACCCGATGGGGGTGTTCGTGAGCGCGGTGGCGGGGCTCTCGACGTTCTACCCGGAGGCGAAGCGGATCGAGGACGAGACCTCGCGCAAGAACCAGATCTTCCGGCTGATCGCCAAGACCCCGACGCTCGCGGCGTTCGCCTACCGGCACCGGGTGGGGATGCCGTACGCCTATCCCGACAACGACCTGAGCTACACCGGCAACTTCCTCAACATGATGTTCAAGGCGACGGAGGTGAAATACGCGCCGCACCCGGTGCTCGAGCGCGCGATCGACGTGCTGTTCATCCTCCACGCCGACCACGAGCAGAACTGCTCGACCAGCGCGATGCGCGGCGTGGGCTCCTCGCACGCCGACCCCTACTCGGCGATGGCGGCCGCGGCGGCGGCCCTGTATGGCCCGCTGCACGGCGGCGCCAACGAGCAAGTGCTGCGCATGCTGCGCGAGATCGGGTCGCTGGCCAACATCCCCGCCTACATCCAGCGCGTGAAGCAGGGCGAGGTGAAGCTGATGGGGTTCGGCCATCGCATCTACAAGAACTACGACCCCCGGGCCAAGATCATCAAGCTGACCGCGGACCAGGTGTTCGACGTCACCGGGAAGAACCCGCTCATCGACATCGCCTTGGAACTCGAGCGGATCGCGCTGCAGGACGACTACTTCGTCTCGCGCAAGCTATACCCCAACGTCGATTTCTACTCGGGGATCATCTACGAGGCGATGCGCTTCCCCGTGGACATGTTCCCGGTGCTGTTCGCCATCGGGCGGACGCCGGGGTGGCTCGCGCAGTGGCAGGAGATGCTGCTCGACAAGGAGCAGAAGATTGCGCGGCCGCGGCAGGTATACACCGGCTCCCCGGTTCGCGATTACGTCCCGATCGAAAAAAGAACCTGAATTACGTCAAGGAGAATCGTCGGATGCCAACGTATATCATGCTTTCGAATCTCACCGACGAAGGCGCGCGAACGCTCAAGCAGAAGCCCAAGCGCCTCCAGGAAGTCAACAAGGAGATCGAGAAGTTCGGGGCCAAGGTGACCGCGCAGTACGCGGTGCTCGGCCCCTACGACTTCGTCAGCGTGGTCGAGGCGGCGGACAACGAGGCCATCGCCCGCGTCTCCGCCGAGTTGATGTCGCGGGGAAGCATTCGGCTCCTCACGCTGCCGGCCATTCCCGTCGCCAACTTCGTCCGGAGCCTGAAGTAAGCTAGCGCCGCCGCCCGCGGCCGACCCGCATCCGCACGGACCGGGCCGGCTTCGGCACTTCCGGCGCGGCCGCCCGCGGTTGCAGCGGCGGCACCGAGGGCTCGAACCCCGGGATCACCTCTCGCGGGAACGTCCGCCCGATCAGCTTCTCGACTTCGGCCATCATCAGCCACTCGTCCGGCGAGATGAGCGTCAGCGCCAGCCCGCGCGCCCCGGCACGCGCTGTCCGCCCTACACGGTGGACGTATGCCTCGGGGTCGTTCGGCACGTCGTAATTCACCACCATCCGGATGCCGTCTACGTCGATACCCCGTGCCGCGATGTCGGTCGCGACCAGGGTGTCGGCCACGCCGCTGCGGAACGCATCGAGCGTGCGCTGGCGGTGGCTCTGCGCCTTGTCGCCGTGGATGGCGTGCGCGGCGATCCCCTCGCGCTTGAGGTAGGTGACAAGCTTGTCCGCCCCGTACTTCGTCCGGGTGAAGACCAGCGTCTGCCCCTCCGGCTTCGCCCGCAGGATCTTCGCGAGCACCCCCCGCTTCTGCACCTTGTCCACGGCCACGATGACGTGCTCGATCCCCTCAGCGGTCTGAGCGCGGCGGCCGATCTCGACCGACGCGTGGCCGCTCATCGCCTTGCGGGCGAGCGCGTCCACCTCCCGGCTGATCGTCGCCGAGAAGAGCATCGTCTGGCGCTTGTCGGGGAGCGCGCTCAGGATGCGGCGCACGTCGGGCGCGAATCCCATGTCGAGCATCCGGTCGGCCTCGTCGAGGACGAGGATCTCGAGCTTCGAGAAATCGACGTGGCCCCGCTCCATGTGGTCGAGCAGCCGGCCGGGCGTGGCGACGACGATGTCCACCCCGTGGCGCAGCGCCCGCGTCTGCGGCTCCATCCCCACCCCGCCGTAGACGGCGGCGGCGGTGAGGTGCAGGTGCCGCCCGTACGTGCGGGCACTCTGCAGCACCTGCTCGGCTAGCTCGCGGGTCGGTACCAGGATGAGGGCGCGCAGCGTGTGCTTCTTGCCGGGCGCGAGGCGCTGCAGGATCGGCAGCATGAACGCGGCCGTCTTGCCGGTGCCGGTCTGGGCCGACCCGATCAAATCGCGCCCTTCGAGGGCGAGGGGGATGGCTTCCAGCTGCACGGGGGTGGGGTGCGCGTAGCCCTCTTCGACGACGGCGCGGACGAGCTCTGGGACGAGGCCCAGGGTTGCGAATGGCATACTACTCCTTACGCTTTGAACTGCGTCGAGGAGAACCGTCAGGAGAGTCGTCAAGGAGAGCCGTACACGACGGTTCACCTCGACGCCGTAACTCTCGACGTCGTTCTCTCGACGACTGTGAACGCTTCGAACCTGGGGATTGAGCCTGATCTGCGATGAGGCCCGCTCCTGAGCGGGACTGTCCTACGGAAGGATGCCAGCTCGCGGTTCTGTTGAACTGCGCGCAACAACCTAACCGGGTACGGGGTTCAGCGGTAGGGGGTGCAGGAGCGAAACCGGGGAGGGAACTCATCCCTTGACGGTTCCCCTCGACATCATTAGGGTTGTTTCCGAGCGTAGAGGCCGCGGCACGGTGCCGCGCGCCGCACACCAGCGACTGTCAGAGGACCTGGGCGCCGCCCATGGTCCTTTTTCATTTGCTGGCCCCGCGCTCACCGGCGGCAGGACGCCGCCGGACACATTCAGTCAGGAGTATGACCAGTATGTCACGCATCACCGGTACCGTGAAGTGGTTCAACGACGCCAAGGGCTTCGGCTTCTTCACGCCCGTGAACGGCGGCAAGGATTGCTTCGTGCATCACACCGCCATCCAGGCCGAGGGCTTCAAGTCGCTGGCCGAAGGTCAGCGCGTGGAGTTCGAGGTCGTGCAGGGCCAGAAGGGCCCCGCCGCGCAGAACGTCGTGAAGCTATAAGCCACACGGTACTGCGAAAACCGAACGGCGCCATCCGGAAACGGGTGGCGCCGTTCGACTTTGGTGTGCCCCCTGCCGTACCCCCTCTCCTCCACAACACCGAGAGGGGATCAGGAGGTGAAGTCGCAGGCTACAGGCGCAGCGCGCGTTGCTGTCGCGGCTCCGGCTCGTGGGAGCGGAGCACGATCCGCATAGCGTGCGTCTCGAAGTCGATGTCCCAGGTCGCGATGCGCGGCCGCACGAACACCTCGTGATCGGTCACGGTGAGCGACTCGGGCGTGACGTCGAGGAAATCGATGAGCCGCATCCGCATCTCGAGGTAGGAGCACCCCTCGCGGTTCGCCGCCACCCGGATCCCCACCTCGTCGTCGAGCTGGCGGCGCACGAAGCCCTGCGCCACCTCGAGCAGCCGCTGGGCGATGAGGATCTCGAACGCCACGCTGTCCTTCTTGCTGGCCAGGCGGCGGTTCACCACACGCGCTTTGGCGGGGTCGCACAGCTGGAGCAGCAGATCCCGCACCTTGACGTCCGGGCGCCGGTGCCCGCCCATGTCCCCCTCGCGCTCCGCGCGCGCGCAGGTGGGCAGGTCGTTGCGGTGCAGCCGCAGGAACTTGGTCATCCGGTCGTACACGTCGGTGCGGCCCGGGGCGGGCGGTCGCCGGCGTCCGGCGAGCAGGTCGGCGATGTACGTCTCCGGTACCTGGACCGCTTCCGCGAGCTCCCGCGGGGTGCGCTGCAGCTCCTTGAGCCGCTTGCGCATGAGCTGACTGACCTTGATGGGACGCTTGAGGGGAGTGGCGGCCGCCATCGGGACTCCTCATGGGATTGCAGGAAAAAACCCGCGGTGCAGCGGGGAGCCACACCGCGGGTCGACGAGCGGGAAATATCGCCGGTTTTGACACGAAATGGAACCTCACCCCTCTCGTTCCCCCTCTCCGCGAAGCGGAGCGCCCTGCTTCCCCTTCCTCAGCAGTGCACCCGTGCCCACCAGGACGATTGCGGCGAAACTGAACCACTGGATCGCATACGACAGATGCGGTCCGTCGTCGAGCGCGGGTGGGGGCCAGCGGCGGATGAACGCGGACGGCCGAGGGTGGGCGCCGTCCCGGGAGGACTCCCAGACGGTCGTGGACGAAGGCGGCAGTTCCTGGATGATGAACGGGAGCAGCGGGTACGGCACCGAGTCCGCGAACGCCCGCGGGTTCACGTCCGCCCGGGCGCGGGGCGCCGTCATGCCTAAGCCCTCCACGACGGCCGAGTCGCTCTCACGGTAGGCGCGGTGGTCGACGTGCGCCGCATCGGGCGACGGAACCCAACCGCGGTCAACGAGCACGGCCGAGCCGTCGGAGAGGCGCAGCGACGTGATGAGGTCGACGCCGGGTACGCCTTCGAACGTGCGGGCGCGCCACACCGTCTCGTGGTCGTAGTCGAAGACGCCGCGCACCCGAATGCGGCGGTCGCGCGCGCTGTCAGCGGAGAGACCCTGCCCGGCCAACTCGAGCGGCGGCCGAGCTCGTGCCGCGGCGATTTCCGCGTTGCGCGCGCGTCGCTGGTGCAGGCGGTCGAGTTGCCACACGCCGAGCCGCGCGCACACGCCGGCGGCGACGACGGCGAACGCGAGGAAGGCCACGTCGCGACGGGCCAGTGTCATCGCGCAGCGCGCACGAGGGCGACCTTGGCGCGGCGCGGCAGCTGCTTGATCGCGGCTTCGCGCCGCAAGGCGGCGGAGCGGTCGCGCGCACGCTCGGCAAAGACGAGGTACACCGGCCGGCGGGCGCGCGTGTAGGCGGCCCCCGTCCCCGCGCGGTGCGCCGCGAGCCGCCGGGGAAGGTCGGTCGTAGCGCCCGTGTAGAGCGATCCGTCGCGACAGCGGAGCATGTAGACGGTCCAGCGCTTCACGATCATGCGACGAAGCTAGCCAGCCAAGTACACAAGCGCCATTTTGCCCGGCCATGAGCGCTCCTCTCTTCGACCGCCGCCGCGTACTCGCGTGGTGTCTCTACGACTTCGCGAACTCCGCATACGCGGCGGTCATCATCGCGACCGTCTTCAGCGTCTACTTCGCGCAGCAGATCGTGGGGAACGAGGCGGGACGCGGCGACCAGGTGTGGGGATGGGTCGTTTCGACGTCGATGATCATCGTCGCGCTGACCTCCCCCGTGCTGGGCTCGGTCGCGGACAAGGCCGGCGTCCGCAAGCGATTGCTGTTCGCCTTCACCTACCTCTGCGTCATTTGCGTCGCGCTGTTCAGCACGATCCAGCCCGGCATGGTGTTGTGGGCCTTCGTGCTCGCCGTCCTCGCCAACATCGGATTCGAGGGCGGGATGGTGTACTACAACGCCTACCTCCTCGAAATCGCCCCTCCCGAGCACCGCGGCGAGGTGTCCGGACTGGGCTACGGGATCGGCTACGCGGGCTCGGCGGTCGGCCTGGTCCTCGCCTTGCCCCTCGTCAACGCGGGACGGTTCGACCTCACCTGGATCATGGTCGCGCTGTTCTTCGTGATCTTCTCCACCCCCCTGTTCCGCATCATGCCGCCGGACGCGCCAAGCGGGATGCCGGTGCGGCAGGCCGCGGTCGACGGCGTCACTCACTTCCGGCGCATCCTCGGGGACGTGCTTGGCGTGCGGGAGCTGCGCCGCTTTCTGGTCGCGTACTTCGTGTACATCGACGGCGTGGAGACCACGATCTTCTTCGCGAGCCTCTACGCCGCCAAGACGCTCGGCTTCTCGAGCGGCCAGCTCGTGCTGATGTTCCTCGCGGTGCAGCTCTCGGCGCTGGTAGGCGCCCTCGGCCTCGCGAAGCCGACCGACCGCTGGGGGCCCAAGCGCGTGATCACGCTGAGTCTGGTCGTCTGGGCGGGGGTCGCGCTCGCCGCGGCGGTGATCCAGAGCAAGGCGGCGTTCCTCGCCGTCGCTGTGGTCGCCGGCACGCAGCTCGGCACTGTTCAGGCGGCGAGTCGCGCGCTCATCGCCTCGCTGATTCCGAAGGGTAAAGAAGCCGAGATGTTCGGGTTCTACGCGGTGGTCGGGAAGGCGTCCGCGGTGCTCGGACCCATCATCTTCGGCACCGTGTCGCGCGCGACGGGCGGGAACCAGCGCGCGGCCGTGCTCGCCGTGGGGGTGTTGTTCGTCGCGGGACTGCTGCTGCTCCAACGGGTGAGGCGCGCCCTGGCGGCCGCGTGAACGCCCCGTTCGCCCGCCTTCATCCGCCCTCAGTTCCGCGTCACCACGAGGTTCACCGTATCCGCCACCAGCGGCCGCAGCGGCACATGCCACGCGTCCGCCAACACCGCGATGATCCGATGCGGCCCCGGCGGGACGCTGTCCCAATGAAACTCCGTCTGCGCCCGGCCCAGATGGATGATGCCGGTGACGCCCGCCGGGATCGTGTCGCCCGGGGGTGTCGCGTCCACGTCGAGAAACAGGTGATGATGCGCCGTGCCGGCGCGCTCCTCGGACGCTGGCGCGAGCTCGATCCCAGTCGCCGTGAGCGTCACGTCTACGGCGGGCCCGGTGACGGTAGCCCCGTCGGTCGGACTCGTGATCGCGACCGTGACGGCCGGCTTCCCCTGACAGGCCGCGAGCCCCGCAACCAGGCCCATCCCTACTGCCCATGCCCCACTGCGTTTCATGTTTCCAACCTCGCGTCCAGGGTGAACTGCACGTTGCCCTTGAGCGCGCCGGAGACCGGGCAGCCGTCCTTCGCGGCCTCGG
>JACOVF010000061.1 GCA_016177465.1 Gemmatimonadota bacterium | reverse complement strand
CCTTCCCCCTGCCCCCGTCCCCTCCCGCACCCACTCCAGCACCAGGTCCACTAGCCCTTCCGTCTCCGGTCGCGGGATGAGCGCGCGGGGGTCGATCTTCAACTCGAGAGTCCGGAAGGTCACCCGCCCGACGGCGTACGGGAACGGGATGCCGCTCGAGCGGCGCTGCACCGCCTCCCAGAACTGCTCGGCGACGGGCAGCTCCGCCGTCCCCTCCCGTTTCAGCCAGACGTCGCCCGGCTTGACTCCTTCCAGCGCCGCCCACAGCGCGGTCGCTTCCCGCCTCGCGTTCAGCACCCCCGCCCGCTCCAGCTGCTCCGCCGCCGCATCGAGCGCCTGGGCGATGGAGGAGCGTCGGCCGGGTTCACGCACTCAACCGTTCCTTCTCTCCCGCCACCTTGAGCGCGCCGATGAGGTCGTCGAGCCTGCCGTCCAGCACCTCCGCGAGGTTGTGCACGGTGTAGTGGATGCGGTGGTCGGTGACGCGGTTCTGGGGAAAATTGTAGGTCCGAATCTTGGCCGACCGGTCGCCAGTGCCCACCTGCGCGCGGCGCTCGCGCGCCCGCACCGCCTCCTGTTCAGCCACCATCCGGTCGAGGAGGCGGGAGCGCAGAATCTCGAGCGCCTTGATCTTGTTCTGGAGCTGGGACTTCTGGTCCTGGCACTGCACCACGAGGCTGGTTGGCAGGTGGGTGATGCGCACAGCCGAATCAGTCGTGTTGACGCTCTGGCCGCCGGGGCCCGAGGAGCGGAAGACGTCGATGCGCAGATCCTTGTCTTCGAGCTTGACGTCGACTTCCTCGGCCTCGGGGAGCACCGCTACGGTTGCGGCCGAGGTGTGGATCCGGCCCTGCGCCTCCGTCGCCGGCACGCGCTGGACGCGATGCGTTCCCGACTCGTAGCGAAGTATGCCGTACGCCTTCGGGCCGCGGGCGGCGAAGATCGCCTCTTTCAAGCCCCCTAAGGTGCCTTCGCTCAGGTCGAGCACCTCGACCTTCCAACCCCGCCGCTCGCAGAACCGGGTGTACATGCGAAACAGATCCGCAGCGAACAGGGCGGCCTCGTCCCCGCCGGTGCCGGCGCGGATCTCCACGATGACGTCGCGATCGTCGAGGGGATCGGTCGGCGTGAGTAGCTCGGCGAGCTGCACCTCGAGCGCCTGGACCTCGGGCTTGAGCCGCTCGAGATCCGTGCGGGCGAGCTGCGACAGCTCGGGATCCCTTTCCTGGAGGACTTCCCGGGCTTGCGCCAACTCATCCCGCAGGCGCTGGAGCTGCTCGGACGTTTGGCGGATCGTATCGAGCCGCGCGTGCTCGCGGCCCAGCTGCTTCAGCTTAGCCGGGTTCCGCGCGGTCTCGGGGTCGGCCAGCTGTCGGGCGACCTCCTCCGCCCGCGCGAGCGCCTGGCGGAGTCGGGCCTCCACAGGTTAGCCCGCGGCCTGTTCCGTCACCCTGTACTTCTGGCGGAACCGCTCGACGCGGCCTGCGGTGTCCACCAGCTTCTGCTTGCCGGTGAAATAGGGGTGGCACATGGCGCAGATTTCGACGTGGATCACGGGGATCGTGGAGCGCGTGACGAAATTGTTGCCGCACGCGCACTGCACGGTGGCCCGCCGATATGTGGGATGAATGCCCGGTTTCACCGCTCGGTTCCTTGTTTCAAGAGTTCAGCCGTACGAGGCGCGGAAATATAACCGCCCCCGTGACTTGGCGGCAAGGCGGCGGATCGCTTAAGAATTGACAGGGCGCGAAGTTAGGCGTAAGCTTGCGCGACTACACGAACCCGGTTCCCAAGGGGAAGCACCGCGTGTCGGCCACGGCCGTCCTCCAGAAAGTTCCGCTGTTCAGCCAGCTCTCGCCCGCCGACCTCCAGCGGGTGACCGCCGTCGCTCGCGAGAAGTTCTACCCCAAGAACTCCGTGATCCTGTTCGAGGACGACCCCGGCGACGCCCTGTTCGTCGTGGTCTCCGGCCAAGTCAAGGTCGTGCTGATCGGCGAAGACGGCCGCGAGGTGATCCTCTCGGTCCTCGGTCAAGGCCAGTTCTTCGGGGAAATGTCCCTGATCGACGACGAGCCCCGCTCCGCCCACGTCATCGCGATGGAGGACGCGAATCTCGTCGTGCTGCGGCGCGAGGATTTCGAGGCGATCCTGACCCAGACGCCCGCGATCGCGCTGGCCCTCCTGCGAGAGATGTCGCGCCGGCTGCGGCGGGCGGACGAGAAAGTGGGCAGCCTCGTGCTGCTGGACGTCCACGGCCGGGTGGCCCGGCTCCTGTTGGAGATGGCGGAGGAAGAGGGAGGCGAGCGCATCACCCGGCGGCTCACCCACCACACGATCGCGCAAATGATCGGCTCCAGCCGCGAAACAGTGTCGCGGACAATGCGCGACCTGGTCGAGAAGGGGCACATCGAGGTGAACCGCAAGGATATGGTGATCCGTGACCGTGCCGCCCTGGAGCAGGCGGCGGGTCGAGGGTGAGGGGCATCACGGCGGCCGAGTGAGGCCGCCGCTTGTTCTACCTGCTGGAATTTCAGCAACTTAGCCGGGGAACCGCCGTGCCCGATCGGATGGCCTACACGGTGACCTTCTGGGGTACAAGAGGGTCCATCCCCACTCCGGGGGCGTTCACCGCGCGCTACGGGGGGAACACTCCTTGCGTCGCCGTTGAGGGTGCCGGAGGGCACCTGGTCATCCTGGACGCCGGGACGGGAATCCGGGCGCTGGGTTCGCTGCTCGTGGCGCGGCAGAACGGCGCGGTGAAGGCGGAGATCCTGCTGTCCCACGCGCACTGGGACCACATCCAGGGGCTCCCGTACTTCAAGCCGTTCTTCGCGCCGGGGAACGCGGTGCGGATCCGGGGATCGCGCCAGGGGACGACATCGCTCGAGGCGATCCTGCGGCAGCAGATGGATCCGGCGGTGTTTCCGGTACCGCTCGATGCGCTGTCGGCGAAGCTGACGGTCGAGGAAGTCGAGGCGGGAGAGTTCACGGTCGGGGAGTTCCGGGTGCGCGCGATGAAGCTACGGCATCCTGGCACGACGCTCGGGTACCGACTGACCCCGACGGCGGGCGGGGCGAGCATGGCGTACGTGACGGACAACGAGCTGGGCCCGGGTGGCGACTACGGGACCCCGGCGACCTGGCGGAAGCAATTCGTGGACTTTCTGGCCGGCGTGGACCTATTGATCCACGACGCGATGTACACGCCGGCCGAGCTGGATTCGCACCGCGGTTGGGGGCACTCGTCCTACGAGGAGGCGGTCACCCTGGCGGCGGACGCCGGTGCCAAGCGGCTCGTGCTGTTTCACCACGAGCCGGAACACAGCGACGACGCGATGGACGACGTGCTCGCGGCGGCCCGCAAGGCGGCGCAGGCGCGCGGCCGGCGGGCGGAGGTGTTGGCGGCGCAAGAAGGCATGCAACTGACCCTGTGACCCGAGGAGTTCCTATG
>JACOVF010000059.1 GCA_016177465.1 Gemmatimonadota bacterium | reverse complement strand
GATTGCGGATTGCCCTAAAGGACTCCCTCGCGGTCGCGGATTGCGGACTGCGGATTGGGACACGCCGGATTCAGTCCGCAATCGCCGTCGTCGCCCTGCTCGCCGCCTGCCAGCCCCAGTCGCGCCGCCTCCTGCTGCTCGATCTCGCCCTCAGCGACCCCGCCGCGCTCGAGGCGACCGCCGAGCCGTGGGACGCCGCCGGCTACACAGTCGAGTACCGCCGGTTCTATCCCCACGTCACGCGCCAGGATCTCGACCGGTATCACGTGGTGATGCTGCTCGGGGGTCGCGAGCCGGAGGCGCCGTCGGACGCGCTCGACCTCGGCGATCTCGCTCTGCTCACCGAGTGGGTGCCCCGGGGCGGCGTGCTCATCTTCGGCTACACCGGCGACGGCGAGGGGTACGGCGACCGCTGGGTGATGAACCGTTGGCTCGCCTCCGTAGGTACCGGGATCACGATCGGCGATTACGTGCTGCGCGACACGCTGCGCGCCGGCGTGCAGCCGGCTCGGGGCGGCGCGCTCCACGGTGCCGGCTTCGAGCCGTTCCCGGCCGGTCGCCAGCACGTGCTCTTGACGCGCGACGAGAGCCAGGCGCTCGCCCGCGCGTCCAGAACCGCGTTCGTCCGGCTGCCGGGCCAGCCCCCCGCCGCCCGACCACGCGCCGCGGTCGTCGCGGCGGATCGCGTGGGCAACGGACTCGTGGTGATCGGAAGCCGCCACACCCTCGGCGCGTTGGGCCCCGAATACCGCGCGCCCACGGCGCTGCCGCCGGATGCAGGCGCGCTGGCTCGCACGCGCCGATTCCTCGTCGCGCTCGCGCGGTGGACGCGCCGCCCGGCCGAGTGGGCGCTGCTGCCGCCGGCGCGCCTGCCGGTCCAGCTCTCGCTCCTCGCCGCGCCGCGCCCGCTGGCGGTGCGTCCACCGCCCTTCGCCCCACCGCCCGGCGTCACCACGGCGCAGCTCCCCGGCCCCGCCGCGCCCGACACCGCGGGCAGCCCGCCCGGCACGCCGATCTGGATCCGGCAGCAGGGGATGCGCGTCGTGTGGTCGCGCGACCGAGTCGCGCCCGGACCCGCGCTCGACTCGCTCGTGACGTTCCTCGAGACCGGGGCATTCAACGCGCTCTGGAGCTCCGCCGATCTGGCGGCCGACTCGCTGGCGGACGCGGTCCGTCCATGGCGGGCCGGGCGCGGCGGCCCGCGCATCCTCGTCGATCGCCTGCAGCAGACGAGCGTGCTGTGGATCCCTGGTCTCGATCTCCGCCGCTTCCGCCCCCCGGCGAACGCGCTGGAGCGCGGGATCGCCGGTGACAGCCTGCCGGCCTGGTGCACGCTCGACGCACGGTTCTGGGACGAGGAGCTCACCCCAGCGTATCTGGTGCTCGCGCGGCTCGCCGCGCGCCGGCCCGACGTGACTGCGGGCGTTGCGCTCGACCTCGAGCTGCCGGGCAGCGGCGGCTACGGCATGGGCTTCGGGTTCTGCGACGGCAGCTACCTGGCCGCCTTGCGGGAGCTGCAGCGCGACAGTGCATGGACGAACCGCTTCGCCGCGCTCCCCCCCGCGGCGCGCTACGGCGCGTTGCTCGTGAGCGGCGACCTCGAGGCCTACTACGGCGCGCTCGAGCGGGAGGTCGCGGCCCGCGCGGCAGCCATCCGGGCCGCCGTCCGCCGAGTCCGCCCCGACGTGCTGTTCGCATTCCATTCGGCGTCCCCACCGACCGACTGGTTCTCCCTGGGCCTGCTGCGCGGTTTCTCGGGAACTGATGCGCCGCTGCTGCTCTGGACGCGGGAACCGCGCGCGCGACACCTACTCGCGCGCTACCGCGCGCGTGGGATCAGCGTCGTCCACGCGGTCGGTGTGCGGCCAGCAGCCTTCATGCGGCGGGACTGGTCGCGGCTCCGACGGATCGCGTTCGGCGACAACGACGGGTTCTGGATCGCGGCCGAAGACGCCGGAGCCCCCCTGCCGGCCGACAGCCTCGCGCGCTTGATCCGGCGCCTAGCCAAGGAACGGTAAGCACTTGGCTAGTGGCCGCTTGCCGGAGGACCCCGCCCGCCGGTAGCTTTCCCAGGCGGAGGCGGGGGGGGCGCGATGGTCGCGGCGAGTCGGCAACGGCGCGCTGAGGAAAGTCCGAGCTCCACAGGGCAGACTGCCAGGTAACGCCTGGGCGCCGCAAGGCGACGGACAGGGCCACAGAGAACAGACCGCCCTGTATCCCAGGGTAAGGGTGAAACGGTGGGGTAAGAGCCCACCGCGCGTTCGGTAACGGACGTGGCACGGTATCCCCCAGTCGGAGCAAGGCCAAATAGGCAGCGAGACCCGGCCCGGGTCGTTCGAGCTGCGGGTAGGCCGCGCGAGGTGGCTGGCGACAGTCATCCCAGAGAGATGACCATCTACCCGTGTTGCGGGTAAACAGAACTCGGCTTATGGCCCCTCCCGTTCTCCACCCATGACGTACAAGCCGTATCCCCCCCACTGGGAGACGGTCGCCGACCTGCGCGTGTTTCGCACCACCGCCGCGGAATGGGAAAAGCTGATCGCGTGGCGCGCCGACATGCGCAAGCGCGGCTGGAAGCTGCTGCGGGTCTCCAGCGAGGGGCCAGAAATGGTGGCCATCTTCGGACGCACCAAGGCGGATCGGACATCCGCGTGACCCGGCGTCTCCTACCAGCGACGCTCGCGCTCGTCGCCGGGTGCGCGTCCGGTGGGGGCACGCCCGAACAGACTCCATCCGTCCCCGCAGCACCGCGGGCGGCCGCCCAGCCCACCGACTCGGGGCCGATCCGTCTCGGGCCGAGCGCGCTGCAGTACGTCGTGACCCGCCGCATCGACCGGGTGCAGGAGTTCGCGGGCCAAGAACAGCGATCGAGCCTCGGCTTCAGCATCTATGTGGCGGTGACGATCAGGGGCCCTGCCGTCGCCAGCGGGTACCCCACGACGTTCACGATCGATTCGATCACCGCGGACTCGGGCCTCGCGCTGCCGCCCGGTGTGAACCTCGACCTGGCCCGCGGCCTGGGCTATTCGGGAGTGCTCACGCCGGTCGGCGACTTCCGTGGCGTCCCGTCCGACTCTACTGCCGCACGCGCCCTCGCGTCGATCCTCGGTGGCTTCCGCGACTTCTACCCCAGGCTGCCGCCGGCCGGTCTCGTCCTCGGGGCGGCGTGGATCGACACGATCACCCGGATCGAACCGTCCGGGGTCTTCGACCAGTTGACGATCACGTCGATCCATGAGTCGCGGGCCGCAGCCTGGGAAGCGGGTGACGCCGGGCGGATGCTGCGGATCGACGTGGCCGGCACCGTCACGCTGGCGGGCAGGGGCCAGCAAGCGGGGGAGCCGGTGGAGCTCGACGGCACGGGAACGATGAACGCCACCGAGTTCGTCGCCGCAGACGGCCGCTATCTCGGAGGTGTCTCGCGAGATTCGACCTCGCTCGCGATCACCCTGCGCGCGCAGGGCATGGTGGTGCCGATCCGCCAGGTGACCCGCTCGTCCATCACGGTCCTGCCATAGCGACGCCGTCCGTTCGCCTCGCGCTCGCGGGGCTTGCGCTGACGGCCCCGCTGGCGGCCCAGGTCGCGCCCAACCGCGCCACCACCTACCTCCAGCCCACCGAGGCAGGGGACGCGCGCGCCCTGTGGGTGAACCCCGCGGGCCTTGGCGTGACGCGGGAGGCGTCGGTCCATTTCGATCTCACCGTCGGCGAGCCGGGCGCGCGCGGCCGCCTACAGCAGCTCACCGCCGGCTTCAACTCGCGCGGGCTGTCGTTCGGGTATCAGCGGGACATCTTCGACGGCGACACCACGGGTCACACCTACCGCCTCGGCCTGGCGGGGGCGTCCGGCGGGCTTGCGCTCGGCTTCGCCGCGGCCTACTACCGCGGCGCCACGAAAGCGGCCGGGTGGGACATCGGCGCCGTGTACACCGTCGGTCCGCGGCTGACGGTGGGCGGCGTCCTGGCGAACATCGGCCAGCCGGTGGTGCGGGGGCTACACCAGCGGGCGGCGCTCCTCGCCGGCGCGACGCTCACGCCGTTCGGGCCGAGCGCGGCGTTTTCTGCCACAGGCCGCGCCACGTCCGAGGACGTCGTGGGCTACGTGTTCACCGCGCGCTGGACGTGGGGATGGCGGCGGCCGGTGGGCCTGCTGGCGCGCCTCGACACCGACGGCCGGTTGCGGCGGGGGGCGTTCGCGTTCGGGTTGTCGGTCGGCGGGCGCGATGTCGTGGGGGCCGTCGCCACCACGCCGGGTGACCTGTCCGGGGTCGATGCCGCGAGCCTCTACGGCGTCGCCGCGCGTACGCGCTAGTGCCGTTCCAACCCCCCCTCGTTCAACCGCTCGCGCCACCGCTCCACGTCGCTCGGCGAAACAAGTTGGAACGGCACTAGTTCGGCTTCCAGCGCACCGGGCCCGTGCCCGGCCGCCGCGTCTCGATCTTGATGCCGGGTCCGCGCAGCGAGTCCACCGGCAGCAGCTGATCCATCCGCTGGGCCATGATGAACGCCGCGCGCGGCGACATGTTGGGGTAGACCGTGTCGCGTCGTTCGCCTGGCAGGAGCAGGATGAAGCGGATCTGCAGCCCGCCCCTGAGCTGGAGGTCGTAGGTGTACGCGACGCTGTCGCGGGGATAGCCGCGCACCCGGCGCGGCTTCACGACCGTCACCCGCCGCTGGCTCACCACGAAGAGAATCGAATCGAGTGGGCCGTCCGGCGCGAAGACGTACTGCGCCGTGTCGCCGGACGCGAGCGCGCCCCGCCCGCGTAGCGCGGCGACGACGCTGTCGGGCACCGGCGCGTCGAGCGAGTAGCGTGGCGGCTTGCTCAGCACGGTCCAGAACACAAACACCGCCCCCGCCGCGAACGCGATGAACGAGATGCAGCCCGCCACGCCGAGCCCCACCAGCGACTTCAGCGCCATCGTGAACAGCCGCCGCCGCAGCGGGACCTTCACCCGGTCGCGTGCCGCGCTTGGCATCGCCTCCACCAGGGCGCGGCTCACGTCGGCAGCGGTCTGCTGGCGCTGTCCGGGGTCCTTGGCGAGCATCCGGTCCAGCGTCGCGGAGACCGTGGCCGGGACATCGCTGCGGAGGCGGTGGATCGACTGGGGAGTCGCGGTAAGCTGCTTCGCGAGGATCGACGCCGACGACGGGCCGTCGAACGGCGGCGCTCCGGCGAGCATCTGGTAGAGCACGATCCCCAGTGAGTAGATGTCGGAGCGGCCGTCGACCTGGTCCCCGGCCGCCTGCTCGGGGCTCATGTACTGCGGCGTCCCGATGATCATCCCCTCGGTGGTGAGCTGGGTCGCCGTGGCCGCGCTCACCGCCTGGGCCGCCTTGGCGATCCCAAAATCGGTGACGAGCACGTGCCCCTGTTTGTCGAGCAGGATGTTGTCGGGCTTCACGTCGCGGTGCACCACACCGTGGCTGTGGGCGTAGGCGAGGGCGTCCG
>JACOVF010000063.1 GCA_016177465.1 Gemmatimonadota bacterium | reverse complement strand
TCCCCACATCCCCACACCCCCTCCCCAGCGTAGTATTGTCGCCATGCTAGCCCTCCTCGCAGCCGCCTCGAGGCTCACCGCTGCCCTCCAGCACCGCCCCCTCGCCGCCCTCGGGATCCTCTTCGGCGCCGGTGTGCTCACCAGCCTCAACCCCTGCATCTACCCCATGATCCCCATCACCATAGGGGCCATCGGGGGCGGCGGAGCCGGGGGCCGCTCGCGCGCGCGGACGGCCGTGCTCACGCTCGTGTACGTCTCGGGACTCGCGATGTTTTACGCCATCCTCGGACTGATCGCGGGGCTCACGGGGTCCCTCTTCGGCGCGATCGGCGCGAGCCTCTGGGCACGACTCGCCATCGCCCTGCTGCTCGTGATCTTCGCCCTCGCGATGCTCGAGGTGCTGCCGGTCCGCGTCCCGCCCCGTCTCGCCGCTTGGGCCTCGGGCGTCCGTGGCGGCTCCGTCTCCGGCACCTTCCTCCTCGGCGCCACCTCGGGGATCGTCGCCGCCCCCTGCGGCGCCCCGGCGTTCGCCGTGGTGCTCACCTGGGTCGCCACCACGCAAAGCGCCGTCCTCGGCTTCCTCTACCTGTTCGTCTTCTCGCTCGGGATGACCACGCTGCTCGTCGCCGTGGGCCTGTTCTCCGGCACCCTCGCGGCTCTGCCGAAGGCGGGAAGCTGGATGGTGTGGGTGAAGCGGGGGGCGGGCGCGGTGATGCTGGCGATGGCGGGGTACTATTCCTGGAAAGCGTGGGAGGTGCGGTGAGAAGTACAACGGCGTGGGGACGTGGGGCCGTAGGGGTGATCGTCTTGGTTTCGGCGCTCGCGTCGCCGGCGCTCGCCCAGGATGATGAGATCGGAATTCCCCTCGGCGCCTCGCCGCCGGCGGTCACGATCGAAGACCTGGACGGGAAGCCCGTGAATCTCTCCGACTACGTCGGGAAGAAGCCGGTGCTGCTCGAGTTCTGGGCGACCTGGTGCCCGATTTGCGCGGGGCTGTTCCCGCGCATCGAAGCCGCGCATGCGCGCTACAAGGACAGAGTGCAGTTCCTTGTTGTGGCGGTCGCGGTCAACGAAACGCCGCGCTCCATCCGACGCGACCTGGAGCGCCATCCGCTCCCGTTCCCGGTACTGTGGGACACGAACGGCAACGCCGTGCGCGCGTTCCACGCCCCCGGCACGTCGTACGTCGTGGTGCTCGACACGGCGGGGAAGGTCGTGTATACGGGGTACGGGGAGGAGCAGGACATCGAAGCGGCGGTGGGAAGAGCACTGCCTCTTTAGCGTACTGACTCCGCTGGAACCAGCCTCGAGATCTGCTCCCCCAGCTCCGTATACGCCGTGGGATCGATCTCGCGGAACGGCGTGGCACGGTAGGCGATCTTGCCATCCGGACCGACGATGAAGAGGTTGCGGTTGTTCAGGCTTGCCCGCGTGCTGAACGCCCCGTAGGTCCTCCCGAGCCCTGACCCGGTGTCGCTCAGGAACAGGAACGGGAACTCGCTGTCCCGCGCCCACGAGTAGAGCGCGGTGTCGGGGTCGGCGCTGATGCCGATCAGCACGACGTTCTTGCCACCTTTGAACAGCTGCGCGTACTGATCACGGTACGCGTTCATTTGGATCGTTCAGCCACGCGTTCGCGCTTTGAAGAAGAACGCCAGCACGACGGTCTTCCCCTTGAAGTCGTTGAGATGAACGGGGTCGCGCAGCACGCCATAGCGCGTGGCTCCGGTGAGCGCGAAGTCGGGGGCCACCGTGCCGACGTCGAGGGGGAGCGGCGCCTGGGAGGCCGGCGCCGGCGGATTCTGCCCGCCCGCGATGGCTGCGGTGCCGATCATGAAGGCGAGGAGTGAAACGGTCAGCCGCATCGGCGTATCTCCATTTCGTTCCCCCTATCCGCAACGCGGAAGGGGGGTCAGGAGGTGAGGTCCCCCAGGGCGTGAGGTCATAATACGCTGCCCTACAGACCGGCGTTAGGGCCCGGCGCTCGTCTGCTTCGGCGGGCACGGCACGCTGCCATAGGAGCAATACACGCAACAGTCCCCCGGTTTCGGCCGCAGCACGGTGATCGGGTTGCTGAAGTTCTAACGACTACGCCCGCCGCGCCCGCAGCTCCGCCAGCGCTCGCGTCACGTACACCCGCGTCATCTGCTTC
>JACOVF010000064.1 GCA_016177465.1 Gemmatimonadota bacterium | reverse complement strand
GATCCCAGTTGGGGTGCGTGAAAATGCGGCCCGGCGTCCGCGGGAACAGTGTCCGGCTGTCGTAATAGTCGTACCGCGCGCCCACTTCGAGCACCACGTCGCCCAGGTCGAGCCGGTCAGCCGCGAACACACCGTACAGGACCGGGTGCAGGACGTAGGCATCCATGAAGGTCTGGCGGAGGAACGCGGAGGTCCAGTAAGACAGATCGGTCTTCTTCGCGTCCCCGCCCAGGGTGAAGCGATGGAAGCGGTTGGCCTGCCAGTCCACCACCAGCCGGGCGTTGTAGCGGGACTCGGACAAGAGCTGGCCGCCGGCGTCGAAGCCCGCCGTCCACCAGCCGCCCGTCTGCAGCCCGAAGGGGTTCACCCGGTTGCCCTGGGCGTTACGGAACGGGGCGTCGAGCAGCGGGACCCGGAGCCCCGCGTTGGAGCGGATGTTGCGGATGATGTCATCCCCGATCGGGAACGGGAAGCCGCCGTACCCCGCGAACTGCAGCGTGCCGAGGTGAATCCCCATCGTGGGGCTGCGCGAATCGATCTCCGTCGAGGGCGCCAGCGGCCCCGAGACCGTGCGGTCCCGCGCGTACGAGAGGTTCAGGTTGAGCGACAGCGCACGCTCGGCGCTGCGCGACACCTGGTGGTTCCAGTTGATGACCGCCAGGCGGGACCAGTCGTGCTGCCCGGTGTAGATAGCGGGGTTGCCGATGCTGGTGCCGGGGAAGTTGCGGAACTGGTTCCCCGTCGCAACACCGGTCAGGGCGATGCTGGAACCGCTGCCGTAGCTGTACTGCAGCTTGCCCTGGAGCTGGATGAAGCTGGTCCAGTCCATCGGGCGGCGGCGGCCCTGGCACTCGAAGCCGTAGTTGTCGCGGATCGCCTGCGCCATGGCGCCGGTACCGGTCCCGGTCCGGCCGCACTGGCCGCTGAACTGCACGAACTGCGGCAGGGCGGCCACCTGGCCGGTCGCGTCGGCAGCGACCACCGTGTCCACGCCCCCCATCACGTAAAAGGGAACGTCCTCCCAGCCGGCCCCGCGGAAGTCCGACAACTGGCCTTGCAGGACAGCTGAGGTGAACCACGTCAAGTTGGAGACGTTGGGGACGGGCCCGCCGATGGAGCCCTCCAACCGGTTGAAGCCCACGCTGATCGCGTCGCCGAACGGCTCATCACTTTCGTACGACACGGCGCCCGCGAGCTTCTCGCCACCGGCCTTCGTCGTGTAGGAAATCACGCCGGATTGCGCGTCGGAGAACTCGACGCCGAGCGCGCCCGTCGTCACCGACGCCTCTTCCAGCGCGTTGGTGCCGATGTTGACGCCCTGCCCGCCGCTGTTCGACTGGCGGACCGGGGCGCCGTCGATGTAGACGTTGGCCTCGCCAGGGCGGCCGCCGCGGATCGACACGCCGGCGCTGCGGCCGGTTTCCACCACGCCCGGGGCGAGCGACACCACCTGGCGGACGTCGTCGATGGGGAGGCTGCTCACCAGCTCACCCGCGACGAGGAACCTGGACGTGACCTGGTCGCGCGGGACGATCGGGTTCGACGCTGCGGTGACGGTGATGCCCGCCACCTGCACGGCCGAGGACTCCATCTTGATGTCCGTCGTGAACGTCTGGCCGCCGAACAGGCGAAGGCCCCGCACTTCCGCCGGGGCGTAGCCGATGAACTGCGCGCGGACCGTGTGGGTCCCGACCGGCACGTTGTTGATGAAGTAGTAGCCCTTGTCGTTGGTGATCGCGCCGAACGAGGTGCCGACGATCAACACCTGGGCGCCGGCGATCGGCGCGCCCGCCTGGTCCGTCACCGTGCCTTCGATCTTCCCCACGGTCTGCTGCCCCGCCAGCGATGACGCCGCGAACGCCAGCGTGATCGCGGCCGCGAGGCCCGTCGCGAGGAAGCGACCGAAGGCGCTTCTCACACGATGAGTCATGGATGCGTCCTCCAAAGGCGTGATTGCGCGTGGACTACCGGACGGAAATCGTGAGGTCGGCACGCCACCCCCTCTCGCTATGCGTGGAACGGACGGTGCAGGAAGCGGTTGTTCGCGTAAAGGTGAACCACGGTCCAGAACCCGTCAAGGCGATTCCCTGTCCCCCGGGAGGGACAGGCCTCTTGTGCGGCGCGGCCAAGATACGTCCTATCCGGACCTTCGCAAGAGCCGCTGTCCACCCCCCCCGGTCCTTCCTTATATCTGGTATCTGGGCGACACTAGACCAGCAGCAGCTCCCGCTGCGGCTCGCGGGGCGTCACCTCGGGGCCTGTTTCGCCGAGAAACACGTTGATCTCGCTCCGCATTCCGAAGCGCCCCGGCAGGTAGATCCCCGGCTCGATCGAAAAGCCCACGCCCGGGAGCAGCGCGCGATCGTCGGCGGTCTCGAAGTTGTCGATGTGGGGACCAGAGCCGTGCAGGTCGCGGTCGATGGAATGGCCCGTCCGGTGGGGAAAGTTCTCGCCGTACCCCGCGCGCAGGATGACGGCGCGCGCGGCGTCGTCCACCTCCGCGCCGGTCACCGCGGCGTCCGCCGCCCAGCGGGCGCGCAACAGCTCGACCGCGGCGTCCCGGGCGCCGCGCACCGTCTCCCACACGCGGCGCACGTCCGCCTCCGGCTCGGCACCCGCGAACCCCATCCACGTCTGGTCGGCGAACACGCTGCCCGGCGCGGGACCGGCCCACAGGTCGAGCAGCACGACCTGCCCCGGCTCGAGTCGGCGGTCGGCGCCCTCCTGCGGCTCGTAGTGCGGGTCGGCCGCGTTCTCCTGGAACCCCACGATCGGCGGATTGGTGGTGACGAGCCCCGCACGCTCGAACGCCTCCAGCACGCGGCGCTGCACCGCCGTCTCGCGCAGCTCCGCGCCGCGCGCCGCTTCGCGTCCCGCCCAACGCAACGCCTCGGCGGCGATCTCCGCCAGCGCCTCCGCGGCGCGGCGGTGCCCCGCGAGCTCAGCCGCCGACCAGCGCGCTGCGAACTGCGACACGAGCGGCGCCGACGAAACAACCCGAGCGCCAAGCGACTCGATGAGCTGGATGACGCCGTGCGGAACGCGGTCGAGGTACGGCACCCCGTCGAGCGGAGAGACTTCCATCGCGAGCGTCTTGCCGGCGACGAGCCGGCGCAGCCGGTCGTGCAGCTCGCGCCACGCGGCGTACGGGCGGATCTCGCCGGGGAAGCCGCTGAGGGATTGCAGCTCGATGCGGTGCGCCACCGCGACCGGCGCCCCGTCGCGGGGGAGGAGCACGAACAGCCGGCGCGTGCTCATCGTCCCCGGGCCGCCCGCGCCGATCACACGCGCGGCGACAGGGTTGAGGCCATGGAAATCGAAGAGCAACCAGCCGTCGGCGCCCAGCGCGGCGAGCGCCGCGCGCAACGCGGGGAGGTCGAGGCCATCGAGCAGGGGTGCGGACATCAGTGGTGGCGCGGGTCTGGGGTGGCCGCGCGCCACTCACACCGGTCTCCGCCCGTCGCGCGGCAGGTGGTATGGAGCATGGCCCCCTCGTGGCCGGCGAGCAGCCGCAGCAGCTCGGTGAAGGCGGCGCCGTAGAACCCGCAGGCGGTGCCGTCGGGAGTGGCGTTGACCGCGAGACGGGCCGCCACGCGCGCGACGGGGAGCCGGTCCTCGCGCCGCAGCTCGCCTTCGAGCACCCGCCGCGCGGCCGCCCCGGCTACGGCGAAGCCCAGGCCACGCGGCGCGACGTGGGCTGCGAGGCGGGAGACGAAGAACACGGAGCGGACGGCGCGCCGGGCGGCCCGGCGCCCCGCATCGGCGAACACGAGATCGGCGTCGGGGCGGCGGCCCACCAGCCGCAGCAGCGCCTCGACGTGCGCCGGGTCCACCCGCACGCCGCGGCGGGCGTAGCCCTCGTATTGCTCGAGCTGCATGGTCACGGTGCTGGAGAGTCCCAGCCGCTTGACGAGGAGTTCCTCAGCGAACTCGTGCAACCCGTCCTCGACGGGGGTATCCAGGTTGCGGACGGCCTCGAGGACGGCCAGGGGAACGATGCTGTGCACCACGGCGCGCGAAACCTAGCACCCCATTGCGGAACCCGGGAGCCCGAGCCCAGCTTACTCGCGTCATGAACGCCTCCTCCGAACAGGCCGGCTCCGGCGACGGCAAGCGCGCGAGCTTCGAGCGCGAGGCGCTGGTCCACCTCGACGCGCTCTATCGCGTGGCCCTCCGCCTGACCGGCAACGGCTCCGACGCCGACGACCTGGTCCAGGAGACGATGCTGAAGGCCTACCGCTCCTGGGATCAGTACCAGCTGGGGACCAATGCCAAGGGGTGGCTGCTGACCATCCTGCGGAACTCCTTTATTAATGAATACCGCCGCCGCGCCCGGCACCCGGAAACCGTGGACGTGGACACTATTGAGCCCTTCGCGGTGTTATCCGAGGAGCAGGAGGCGGACCCTCACGGCCGGTTCTTCGACCAGATCGTGGACGAGGAAGTCCAGCGGGCGATCGACGGCCTGCCGGAGGCGTTCCGGGAAGCGCTGGTCCTGAGCGACGTGGAGGGCCTGAGCTATCAGGATATCGCCGGGATCCTGGAGGTCCCCGTGGGGACGGTGAAGTCACGCCTGTTCCGGGCGCGCCAGATGCTCAAAGCCAAGCTGTACCAGTATGCCGTGGAGATGGGCTACATCAAAGGGAACGCCGGATGAACTGTCGCGAAGCGGTCGAGCATCTGTACGAGTACCTCGACCGGGAGCTCACCCCGGAAGTGGAGTCGAAGGTGCGCGAGCACCTGAAGGCCTGCCCGCCGTGCGGGGAGCATTTCGACACCGAGCAGGCGTTCCTCAAGTTCGTGGAGGCGCGCTGCCGGTCGCGCTGCGCCCCGCCTGAACTGAAGCGCCGCATCCTCCGGGAACTGTTCGGCGAGTGAAGTGGCTCACCGGCGGCGGCCTGGCGACGGCCGGCGCCGTGGGGGCCGCGGTCACGGCCGGGCTGGGGTGGCAGGGCCTGGCGCTGCTGTTCGCGTTTTTCCTGAGCGGCAGCGTGCTGACCCAGTTGACTGGGGGAGCAGGCGGCCGGCGCAACGTCCGGCAGGTGATCGCCAACGGGGGCGCGGCGGCGCTCGCCGCCCTCGCCGGATTCTGGACGGTGGCCGCGGGCGCCCTCGCCGCGGCAACGGCCGACACCTGGGCTACCGAAATCGGCTCGTATTCGCCCACCCCGCCGCGCTTGATCACGACCGGCGTTCCAGTATCGCACGGGGCCTCCGGGGGTATCACCCCGCTGGGGACGGCGGGGGGGGTGGCGGGGGCGGTTTTCCTGGCCGCGTTGGCCTGGGTGCTTGCGCCCGCCGCCGCGGGGTCAGCCATAGTCGCGGGAGCCGGGGTCGCGGGGATGCTGGCGGACTCCCTTCTCGGCGCCACCGTCCAGGGACTGTACGAGTGTCCGGCGTGCGGCGCGCAGTTCGAGCGGGGCGGCGCTGTGTGCCACGAGCCGGTGCAGCGAATTCGAGGCTGGGCATGGCTGGACAACGACGGAGTCAACCTGGCGGCGACGCTGGTTGGCGCCGGAGTCGCCGCGCTGGGCTGGCGGCTCTCGCGCTAGCCGCCGGCGACCTGGCGCCGGGCGGGTTCCGCTACCAGCGGATCGGGTGACGCAGGGTCTCGCGTGACGCGCTGGGACGTGGTCATCGCCGGCGCCGGACCGGCCGGATCGGCGACGGCGCTGCTGCTCGCGCGGGCCGGCATGCGCGTCCTCCTGCTCGAGCGCGCCCGGTTCCCCCGTGAGAAGCCCTGTTCCGAATACCTCAGCCCGGAAACGACGCGCCTTCTCGAGCGGCTCGGCGTGCTCGCGGAGGTGGAGCACTCTGCGCACGCGAAGCTCTACGGAATGAAAGTCGTCGCGCCGAGCGGGGCGGCGATGTACGGGGGGTTTTCCGCCGGTCACGGCTACGCCCCGCCCCGGCCGTACGGGTTCGCGCTGCCGCGTCGCCGGTTCGACGCGATCCTGCTCGACGCCGCCCGACGCGCCGGCGCGGAGGCGCACGAGGAGACAGCAGTCGAGGATCTGTTGTATGATGCTGGTGCTGTGGGGGGGGTGGTCGTGAGGAGGGGAGGCGGGACGCGGGAGACGTATCGCGCGCGTGTGATCGTAGGGGCGGACGGGCTCCGGTCGATCGTGGCGCGGCGACTGGGCGTGCGGCGCGCTTCGCTGCCCCGCCGCCTGGCGTTCACGGCCCACCTGGAGGGCCTGGCAGGGGTGGAAGCGATGGGCGAAATGCACATCGGCCGGCTGGGGTACGTGGGGCTCGGGCCCATCGGTGAGGGCGTCTCGACGGTCGCGCTCGTGCTCCCCCTCCGGGTGGTGCGCGAGGAGGGAGGGCGCCGCGACTATCGCGCCGGTTTTCTGGCGGAGCTGGAGCGGTTCCCGGGCCTGCGCGGCCGCGTCGAGGGCGCGCGGATCGTGCGCGAGGTGCTCGCGACCGGCCCCTTCGCGACCTGGTCGCGCCGGCCGGTGGCCGACGGGGGCGGGGCGCTGCTCGTCGGCGACGCGGCGGACTTCTTCGACCCGTTCACCGGGCAGGGGATCTACAGCGCGCTGCGCGGCGCGGAACTGGCGTTCGAGACGCTCGTACCGGCGCTCGCCGCGGATGGTCCGGTGACGAGGGGTGCGCTCGCGTCCTACGTCCGCGCACGGCGGGCCGCCTTCGCGGGCAAGTGGGTCCTCGAGCGGCTGATCGGGCTGGGCGTCGGGTGGCCCGCACTCGCGGAGCGCGTCGTACGGCGGCTCGCGCGGCGCCCCGGCCTTGCGGACCTGCTGGTCGGGGCGACCGGCAACTTCGTGCCCGCCCGCGCGGCGCTCGCGCCCGCCGCGCTCGCGGGGATGCTCTGGTGAGCGGGGGGGGGAGGGGGCGGGGGGG
>JACOVF010000060.1 GCA_016177465.1 Gemmatimonadota bacterium | reverse complement strand
TGGACGGCACACCGTACCGCGTCGAACTGCACGGCATCAAGGCGCGCGCCGCTCAGCATGAGATAGACCACCTGGACGGCGTGCTGTTCATCGACCACCTGAGCGCCCTGAAGCGCAGCCTGCTCATGGCCAAGTGGAAGAAATCCCGCAAGGGGAAGACCGGCTACATCAAGGAGGTGACGCCGCAGCCGGCGGGCGAGCTCTAGTGCGCGTCGTTTTCTTCGGCACCCCCGAATTCGCGGTTCCCTCTTTCCGCGCGCTGACGGGCGAAGGCTTCGATGTCGTCGCCGCCGTCACCCAGCCCGACAAACCCACCGGCCGCTCCCGCTCGCGCCTCGAGCCGCCGCCCCTGAAGGTCGCGGCCCAGGTCGAGGACGTGCCGGTGCTCCAGCCTGAGCGCCCGGTCGGGGACGCCTTCTACCGAACTATTCGCGACCTCGAGCCCGACGTGGGGGTCGTGGTGGCATACGGGCACATCCTGAAGCCGGAGCTGCTGGCCATCCCGAAGCGCGGTATGGTCAACGTGCACCCGTCGCTGCTCCCCGAGTTGCGTGGCGCGGCGCCGGTCGAGTGGGCGATCATGAACGGCCTCAAGAAGACGGGTGTCACCATCATGCTGATGGACGAGGGGCTCGACTCCGGGCCGATCCTCCACCAGATCCCGGAGCGCATCGAGGACGAGACCGGCGGCGAGCTATCCACGCACTTGGCGGAGGTCGGCGCCCAAGCCCTCATCGAGGCGCTGGCGATGTGGGAGCAGGACGCCCTGCGCCCCGTACCGCAGCACCACGAGCGCGCCACCTACGCCCCGAAGCTCACCCGCGAGCTCGCGCGCCTCGACTGGACCGGACCCGCCGAGGTCCTTACGCGGAAGATCCGGGCGCTCGACCCCAAGCCGGGGGCGTGGGCGGAGCTCGAGGGGCGGGAGGTCAAGCTGTTCGGGGCTCGAGTCGCCGATGGACACGGCTCGCCCGGCGAGGTGCTGATTGTGGACAACCGACTGCTGATCGCGGCCGGGGGGGGGGCCGTGGACATCGAGGAAGTCCAGCCCGCCGGGAAGGCGCGGATGACTGCCGCCGACTGGATCCGCGGCCGAGGCGTCCGCGCAGGCCAGCGGTTCACGTGAAAGGCCCCCTGCCCCGCCTCCACGCGGTCACCGACCAACGGATCGCCCACCGGCCGGACCTGGACCAGCTGGTCGCGGAGCTGGCATCGGCCGGCGGCGCTGACCTGGCCCTCCACGCCCGCGGCCGGGCGCTCACGGGCCTCGAGCATTACGGCCTATCATGCCGTCTTTCCGTCCTTCCATCGCCTTTGTTCGTCAACGATAGACTGGACGTAGCATTGGCGGTCGGTGCGAGCGGCGTCCAGCTCGGCCACGGCAGTCTCGCTCCCGAACACGCCCGCTGCCTGAACCCGACATGGTGGATCGGTATGTCGGTGCACGGCCTTGCCGAAGCGGAGGCCGCGCGCGCTGAGGGAGCCGACTATCTTTTGGCAGGGCCGGTGTTCGCGACGGCAACCCACCCGAACCGCGAGCCGTTGGGGCTCGGTGTCCTGCGACAGATCGCGGGGCTGGGGTTGCCGGTCGTGGCGATTGGCGGAGTGACACCGGAGCGGGTGAAGGGAATCACGGCCGCGGGCGCCCACGGCGTGGCGGCGATCCGCGCCCTGTGGGACGCGGCCGATCCCGCCGAGGCGGCCCGGCGGATGTTGGCGGAGCTGAGCGGATGAACGAAACCATCGCTGTAACCGTCAACGGAGAGCCGCGCACGGTGGCGCCGGGCGCCACCCTGCTCGAGCTGCTCGCCGCGCTCGACCTCGATCCCCGCGCCGTGGTGGTGGAGCACAATCGGAAGATCGTCCGGCGGCCGGATCTCGGCGGCGTGGGGCTGACCCCGGGCGATTCCATCGAGCTGGTGCACTTCGTGGGAGGCGGGTGAGCGCATGACGACGGCCGTTGCGACGGTTCGGGACACGCCCTTCCTCATCGGGGGACGCACGTTCCAGTCGCGCCTGATGGTCGGGACCGGCAAGTATCCGGACCACGAGACGATGGTGCGGGCGATCGAGGCCTCGGGCGCCGAGATCGTGACGGTGGCGGTGCGGCGCGTCAATCTCGACCGTTCCAAGGAGGAGAGCATTCTCCACCACCTCGACTCCAAGCGGTTCTTCCTGCTCGCCAATACCGCCGGCTGCTACACGACCGAGGACGCCGTGCGCTACGCGCGGCTCGCGCGCGAGGCGGGGTTCAACGAGTTCGTGAAGCTCGAGGTGATCGGCGATCAGGAGACACTGCTCCCCGACGTGCAGGGGCTGCTCGAGGCGGCGAAGATGCTGGTGCAGGATGGCTTCAAGGTTCTGGCCTACACCAACGAAGACCTAGTCACCGCGCTGCGGTTGGAAGACGCGGGGTGCGCGGCGGTCATGCCGCTCGCGTCGCCGATCGGCAGCGGCCTGGGGCTTCTGAACCCGTTCAGCGTCCGCACCATCAAGCGGCGGCTCACGGTGCCGGTGGTGGTGGACGCGGGCGTCGGCACCGCTTCGGACGCCTGCATCACGATGGAGCAGGGCGTGGATGGCATCCTGATGAACACCGCCATCGCCGCGGCGAAGGATCCGGTGGCGATGGCCCACGCGATGCGCCTCGCCGTCGAGGCGGGCCGCGCCGCCTTCCTCGCCGGACGCATGGCGAAGCGCGAGGTGGCGATGCCGTCTTCCCCGGTCGAGGGGATGCTGGATTAGGGGCGCCCCCCCCACCGCCGCCCGCCGCGCGGCGCTCGACATCCTCCGGGCCGTGCGCGCCGGCGCCCTGTTCGACCAAGCGCGCGACCGCCACGTCGCCGGCCTCGGCGAGCGCGACCGCCGTCTCGCCCACGCGCTCGCCGCGGGGGTCCTGCGCCGCCAGCAGACGCTCGACCAGGCCCTCGACCTTGCCCGCGCCGATCCCCGGCTCCACGACATCCTGCGCCTCGGCGCCTACCAGCTGCGGGCACTCGAGCGCGTGCCTACGTATGCCGCCGTGTCGACCAGCGTGGACTTGGCCCGCGAACTCGCCGGCGAGCCGGCAGCCAAGTTCGTCAACCAGGCGCTGCGACGGTTCGCGAACGCGGGAAAGGGGAAGGGGGTAGGGGGAAGGGTCACGACACACCCGGCCTGGCTCCTGGCGCGGTGGACTGCGCGGTTCGGGGGGGCGGGCGCGGCGCGGCTCGCCGCCTGGAACGACACGAAGCCCCCGGTTACACTCCAGCCGGCGCGCTGGTCGCTCGAGACGCTGCGCGCCCGGCTCCTCGCCGCCGGGATCGGGGTAACAGAAGCGCCTTTCGGCGCGGGCTTGCAGATCACCGGCAGACGCCCAACGGGGCTCCCCGGGTTCACCGAAGGCGGGTTTCTCGTACAGGACGCGGCCCAGGCCCTGGTGTGCCGCTTCGCCGCCATTCCGGCGGGAAGTTTGGTGTACGACGCGTGCGCCGCGCCGGGCGGGAAAGCGGTGACGCTCGAGGCGACGAGCGAGCGGTTGCGCGTGATTGCGGGGGACGCGCGGCGCTCCCGGTTGCCGCACCTCGTCGGAACGGTATGGCGCTGCGGAGTGGCGATTCGCGTCGTCGCCGCCGATCTTCTCTCGGCGCCGTTCGCACCCGGGTTGCTCGACGCTGTATTCGTCGACGCTCCCTGCACCGCCACCGGCACGATGGCGCGGCACCCCGACGCGCGCTGGCGCCTCACCGAGCGGGCGATCGCGCGCGCCGCCCTTCGCCAGCGCGAGCTGCTCGCGGCCGCCGCGAGCCTCGTCCGGCCGGGCGGATTGCTGGTGTATGCCACGTGCTCGCTCGAACCGGAGGAGACCGTCGCAGTCGTGGAGGAGTTCCTGAGCCGTCATCCCGAGTTCACCCGCGCGCCCGCGGGCGCGGTGCCGGACGCCCTGATCACGCCGGCGGGCGACTTCGAGTCGCTGCCCCAGCGCGACGGGATCGATGGTGCCTACGCCGCGCGGCTCACGAGGCGACGCTGATGCGCGTCCGCCGCCATCTCCCGCCGATGCGCGACTGGAAGGTGGGCGAGCGCGCGGGCAGGCTGCTCCGGCGGCTCGACCGCCGGC
>JACOVF010000078.1 GCA_016177465.1 Gemmatimonadota bacterium | reverse complement strand
TAGCTCAGCTGGTTAGAGCGCCGGTCTCACATACCGGAGGTCACAGGTTCGAGTCCTGTGCCGCCCATCCCAGTGCGGAATGCGGAAGTCGGAGTGCGGAATGTCAGGGCGAGTTCGTGCCAGCGCTCGACCCTCCCTTTCAATTCCGCATTCCACATTCCCCATTCCGCATTATAGCAGCCCCCCCCGTCTCAGCTTCCCCAGCTGATCGTAGAACGCCTCGTGCACTGCCAGCACCTCCGTGGGCGACACGGTGGCGACGCCCGCTTTCCCGACCTCGATCCCCGCCGCGAAGTTGGCGGCGCGCGCGGCCTCGCGCGCCGAAGCGCCCGCGGCGAGCGCGGTGCCGACCCATGCGGTAACGGTGTCGCCGGCCCCCGACACGTCGAACACCTCGCGCGCCATCGTGGGGATCCGGGTGATCTCCTGGTCCTTGGTGACGAGCACCATGCCTGCGGCGCCAAGGGTGAGCAGCAGGTTGTCGACGCCGAGCGTCTCGAGGGTCGACGGCAGGGCGTCGGGGTGGTCGAGATCGAGCGCCGCGCCCATCGCCTGCTCGAGCTCACGGCGGTTGGGCTTGAACACCGTGGCGCCCTTGTAGGCGAAGAAGTGCTTGAACTTCGGGTCGACCACGACGGGAACGCCGCGCCTGCGCGCGAGGCCGAGGCCGCGCTCGATCACCTGCGGGGTGAGCGTCCCCTTGTTGTAGTCCTCCATGAGCAGGGCGTCTGCGTCCACCATGGCGCGCTCGAGCGCCGCCAGCACCTGCTCCACGGCGCGGGCGGGGATCGGCTCGTCCACCTCTTCGTCGATCCGCACGACCTGCTGGCCGCGCGCGACGACACGGGTCTTGGAGGTTGTGGGCCGGGCGGCGGTGACGACCAGGTGCCGGTCGGTGAGCCGCGCCGACGCCAGCTCGCTGCGGAACGAGTCGCCACGGGGGTCGTCGCCGACGACCGCCACGAGGCGACACTCGGCGCCGATCGCCGCCACGTTGGCGGCGACGTTGGCCGCGCCCCCCAGCGCCGAGCGGCGATGGTGAACGGTGACGACCGGCACCGGCGCCTCGGGGGAGAGGCGATCAGCGTCGCCTGCGAGATAGATGTCGAGCATCGCGTCGCCCACCACGACGATGCGCTGCGCCCCCATCCCGGCGAGCAAGGCCTCGAGGCGCTCGCGGGAGAACCGCGAGGTGTCGGTGTGGGTCAAGTGCAGAGCCCAATGCGGAATGCGGAATGCGGAATGCGGAGTGTAACCGGAAGCGTTGAGAGGCGCACGACCTCCCATTTCAATTCCGCATTCCGCACTCCGCATTCGACATTCACGGCAGCAAACTCTCTTTCCGAAACCGCCAGGTGAGCTCCACGCGTCCCACCCATCGCGTCCGAGCGTCGCCGCTCACGTGCCCCGCGTTGTGGATCAAATGCAGGCCACCGTCCCCGTGGAACCCCCAGCGAGGCCCTTCGATTCTGGCCTCGAGTGCCAGGCGCACCGTGCGCTCCACGACGCCCTGGAGAAACACCGGCGTCGAATCATACGCGGCGACCGGCGGATATGGGAGGCGAAAGTCACCCTTCCCCTGGCGCAGCAGGGTGGCCTCGGGGGAGAGCAGGACGCCGGGGCCCGTGACGACGCTCGCGCGCAGGGTGAGCTGGTCGTAGTCGGCGAAGTTGCGCGCCAGGCCCACACCGCGCCGCATCACCGTCTCCACCGGGTTCGGCGTACGATAGGTGAGGTTGGCGACCTGTGTGTAGAAGGCGGTCCACGATGCGTTCCCTGCGCCGCCGCGCGCGCCGAGCGTGAGGCCGTAGGACGTCGGCTCCTGGTCCCCCGGCGCCGAGCGATCGATCTGGATGTCATCAATCAGGAGCGAGCCGAACGCCGTGATTCGGCCGACCCGCGTCTGGATGTCCGCGCCGAGTAGGCTGTTCGTCCTCACGCCCTGGTCGTACTGGCTCAGGAGGCCGAGCGTCAGGATGTTGGCGTACCAGGGCTCGAGCGGCCGGTCGGGCCCCGCGAGGAGATTGCCTTCCCACAGGCTGATGGTCGTCGGGCCAGGGGGTCGCAGCACGAGGCGGTGGGCGACGAGATAGCGGTGGTTCGGGACGCCCGTGCTGTCGGGGAGATCGTCGAGCTGGGTGAGGATTCCCTCGACCCGCACGCCGCTCGTGCCGAGGCTGATGCCGAAGTGGTCGTAACTGTACGGCGCGGGGGACACAAGCAGGCCCTCGAGTGCGGGTGGTCCCCAGTTGCGGTCGAGCGCGCCGAAGAACAGCTCGCCGTAGCGCCACTGAAGGCTGGCGTACGCTTCCGCGTTCCGGCCGGCGACCACCCGATCCTTCTTACCTTGATAGTCGGGGTCGTACTTGAGCCGGGAGTCGAAATACGGGTGGGTGACGGCCACGACGGGGCCGAAGCGTAACTGCGCGGCGAGGCCGCCCGCAGCGGTGGCATGGCCCGCCCCGGCCTCGCGCAGCGGGTCGCGCCGGGCGTGGGAAGCCATGGCAACGGTGACGTCGCCGTCCACACGCACGGTGGGACCGCGCTCGCGCACCGCCAGTTCCCGGACGATGCGGCGCACGACGGCCCGCTCACCCGCGCCAAGGTGCAGGGTGTCCACCGCCTCGAGGGCGCGCCGCAGGTCGTCGCGTCGCACCGGACGGGTGAGGGGGCTCGGGTCGACCATCACGCCACGGGCGATGAGGTGCTCGACGTAGGCCGTGGCCCAATGGTGGAGCGGGACGTAGGGGGAGGCATCTTGGGCGGACAGCCTGCCGACGCCAAGAAGGAACGCCGCCATGAGAAGGATGCGCATTGGTCGCACAATCTAGGGGCTAGGCGGCTCAGCGGCTAAGTGGTGAAGTGGCTCAGGTCCTTATCCCCTTAGCCCCTCAGCCCCTTACCCCATTATTGTTCCGCCCATGCTCATCGAGAATCGCCGCGGTTCGATCGTCGAATCACGCCACCAGGTGCACGTGGCGGTCGTGGACGCCGAAGGGCGGCTCGTGGCCCGGGCCGGCGACCCCGACTTCGTCACCTTCTGGCGCTCGGCGGCGAAGCCCTTCCAGGCGTTGCCGCTCGTAGAAGACGGGGCAGCGGACCGCTTCGCCCTGACGCGCGAGGAGCTAGCGCTGTGCTGCGCGTCGCACTCGAGCGAGCAGCGGCAGGTGGCGCTGGTACGCGACTTCCTGGCGAAGATCGGCTGCGGAGAGCGCGACCTGCTGTGCGGGCCGCACCCGCCGCTCTCGGACACGGTCGCCAAAGACTACCAGACGCGCGGCGTGCGGCTCACGGCAGTGTACTCGAACTGCTCCGGGAAACACGCCGGGATGCTCGCGCTCGCCCGCCACCATGGCTGGCCGATCGAGTTCTATGCGCGCGCGGACCACCCCGTGCAGCGACGCTGCCTGGCGGAGGTGAGCCGCTGGACCGGCGTCCCGGCGGAGCGGATTGGCATAGCGGTGGATGGGTGTGGGGTGACGTGTTTCGCGCTTCCCCTGCGGAGCATGGCGCTGGCGTATGCGCGCCTGGCGAATGCGGAATTCGGAATGCGGAATGCGGAATTGAAGGGGGAGGTTGAATCAAGCGCTCGAGCTCACACTGACATTCCGCATTCCGCATTCCCCATTCCGCATTCGGATGATTCCGCATTCCGCATTGTCGAAGCGATGCTCCGCCATCCCGATCTGATCGCCGGCGAAGGCCGTCCCTGCACCGAGATGATGCGCGCGCATCCGGGGCGAGTGATCACCAAGGTCGGCGCGGAGGGCGTGTACAGCGCGCTGCTGACGCACGAGGGGTACGGCGTCACGATCAAGGTCGAGGACGGGCACAGCACCGCGGCGGCACTCGCGATCGCGGCGGTGCTCGAGCAGCTGGGCCTGCGGCCGCAGCCCGCGAGCCTGGTGGCGAGACCGATCCGCAACTCCCGCGGGGATACGGTGGGCGAGATGCGGGTAAATGGGGGGCTGTCGCAATGAAAGGATGCGGGAACCGGGAAAGGGGGAACGTATCTTGACGGCCAAGCAGCAAGCCCTGGATCCTCAAGCTATCGCGCTGGTGCGCGTCGCGACGGCGATCGCGTTGGGCGACGACGCGCGGCTGCGCGACCGGCTGCGCGCCGCCCGCGGCGCCGCCGTTCCCGATCTCTGGATCGAAGAGCTGCTGCTCCAGAGTCTGTTGAACGTTGGCTACCCGCTTACGCTGGTGGCGTTCGCGACGTGGCGCGAGGTGGCGGGACCGGGGCGCGAGACGGGCGAGCCGCTCGACCACCCGGAGTGGGCGCAATGGGCGAAGCGCGGCGCCGAGGTGTGCGCCACGGTCTACGGGCGGACGTACCACAAGCTGCTCCTCAACCTGCGGGGGCTGCACCCCGCGCTCGAGCCGCTCGTGGTGGTGGACGCTTACGGCAAGATCCTCGGCCGGCCGGGGTTCGACCCGAAGCTCCGCGAGCTCTGCACGCTGTCCGCGATCGCGATGCTCAACGCACCGCGACAGCTGCACGCCCACCTGCGGGGGGCGCTGAACGTCGGGTGGACGCGGGAAGACGTCGACGCGGTACTGGCGGTCGTCGAGGCAGACCTGGATGCGGCCGGGGCCTTGAAGGTTTGGGAACTCTGGGCGGATGTGCGCGGGCGGAACCTTTGAAATGCGGAATTCGGAATGCGGAATGTCAAGGAGGGGTCGTGCCGCTGGCCGACTTGAAGGAGCGCACTCGGGCATTCGCGTTGGCCGTCATCCGCCTCGTGGAAGATCTACCCCGTGGCCGCAGCGCGGACGTGATCGGTCTTCAGTTACTTCGCGCGGGGACCTCGGTCGGGGCCAACTATCGAGCAGCCTGCCGCGCACGATCTCGAAGGGAATTCTTGGCGAAGATGGGAATCGTTGAAGAGGAGGCGGACGAATCGCAGTTCTGGCTCGACCTCATCGCCGATCGGGGCATGATGGAGCGCGGGCGTGTTTCGACGCTACGGGACGAAGCGCGCCAACTGGTCGCCATCACGGTGTCGTCCATTCGGACAGCGCGCCGAACTCCCCGTTCAATTCCGCATTCCGCATTCGGCATTCCGCATTGATGTTCATCGACCGAGCCGTCGTTCGCGTCGTCGCCGGAGCCGGGGGAGCCGGAGCATGCTCCTTCCGCCGGGAGAAGTTCGTGCCCAAGGGCGGCCCCGACGGCGGCGACGGCGGGCAAGGCGGGAGCGTCTTCGTGCGGGCGGACGGCAACCTGGCGACGCTGCTCGACTACCGCTACCGCACTCAGTGGAAAGCGGAGCGTGGGACGCACGGCAAGGGCAAGAACATGACGGGGAGATCGGGCGCCCACCTCTATCTGCCGGTCCCGCCGGGAACGGAAATCCGCGACGTCGATTCGGGCGAGTTGTTGGGCGAGCTCCTCGCACCCGGCGACGAGCTGCTGATCGCGAAAGCGGGGCGGGGTGGGCGCGGCAACGCGCGCTTCGCCACGCCGACCCACCAGACCCCGCGCGAGTGGGAGCCGGGCGAGTGGGGGCAGGAGCGCAACGTCGAGCTCGTGCTGAAGCTCATCGCCGACGTAGGCCTGCTGGGCGAGCCCAACGCCGGCAAGAGCACCCTGCTCTCCGTGATCTCCGCGGCGCGCCCCAAGGTCGCGGACTATCCCTTCACCACCCTCGAGCCGCACCTCGGCGTCGTGGGCTTGTCGAACGCGCGCTCCTTCGTCGTGGCCGACATCCCCGGCATCATCGAGGGGGCGCATGCGGGGAAGGGGCTGGGGCTGCGGTTCCTCCAGCACGTGGAGCGCACTCGCCTCCTCGCCGTCCTCGTCCCGGTGAACAGCCCTGACCCGCAGGCGACCTACGACCTGCTACTGCGCGAGGCCGCGCTGTTTAGCCCGGCGCTCGCGGCCAAGCCGCACATCGTCGTGCTCACCAAGGCCGACTTGCTGCCGCTCGGTGACGCCGTGCCCGCGATCCGGACCGAGGCGCCGGCGCGGGCCATTTCCGCCGTCACCGGGGCTGGCATCCCCGAACTCCTGGAGACCCTGTGGCGGACGCTCCCCCCCCGGGCGGCGGTCGCGACGAGCTAGCGGCGTACCTCGCCCTCACCCAGCTACCGGGGATCGGCGCCGCGCGCCTCCGGACGCTGCTCGCGGCGTTCGAGACGGCGCACGGAGTCCTGGCCGCGCCGCACGGCGCCCTCGCCGCCCTCCCCGGGTTCAGCGTCGCGGCGGCGACCGCCATCCGGGCGCTGCGGCTGGAGACCGGTCACCGTATCCTTGACGCGCTCGACCGGCTCGGCGCCCGCGTCCTCGTCCCTGCCGATCCCGCGTTTCCCGCGCTGCTGGACGAGATTCCGGAGCCACCCGGGATTCTATACGTGTGGGGCGACGTATCGCTGCTCGCGCGGCCCGCGGTGGCGATCGTGGGGAGCCGTGACCACACCGCGTACGGTGGCGACGCGGCCCGGCTACTCGCGGCCGGCGTTGCGCGCGCGGCGGTCGTCGTGAGCGGGATGGCGCGGGGCATCGACGCCATCGCGCACGTGGCTTCCCTCGACGCCGGGGGCGCCAGCGTGGGCATCCTGGGCAACGGCTTCGGCGTGGTCTACCCGGCGGCGAACCGCGCGCTGTACGAGCGGATGGTCGCCCAGGGGTGCCTCGTGACCGAGCACCCGCCCGGCGAGCGGCCGCACGCCGGCGCCTTTCCACGGCGCAACCGGCTGATCTCGGGGCTCGCAGGGGCGACCGTCGTGGTCGAGGCGAAGCCCCAGTCGGGCGCCATCATTACCGCCGACTGCGCTCTCGAGCAGGGACGCGCGGTGCTCGCGGTGCCCGGCCCGATCACGAGCCCGACCTCGCTGGGCTGCAACCGGCTCATCCAGCAGGGGGCGAAGCCGGCGTTGTGCGCCGGAGATGTGCTGGAGGAGTTGGGGGTCCCAGTGCCGCGGGACCAGTGCGGGGCGGCGTGCGGATCTCCGTCAGCCCCGGGGCACCCTAAAGGGCTCCCGTCGGTCGTGGCAGCTCCCGTAGACCTGAATGCCCTCCAGCAGTCCCTGTGGGACGCCCTGTCAGCCGAGCCGCGGCATGTGGACGCACTGGTCGCCGTCGCGCGGCAGGAGACCAGCGCCGTGCTGACCGCGCTCACCGAGATGGAGATGCGGGGATTGGTGCGCCAGGAGCCGGGGATGCGATTTGTGTTAAATGCGGAAGTCGGAATGCGGAATGCGGAATAGCAGTGCAAGGTCGTTCGGCCATTCCGCATTCCGCATTCCACATTCTGCATTAGGATTCCCCCATGCACCTGTACCTCCACGTCCCCTTCTGCCTCCGCCGGTGCAGCTATTGCGACTTCTCGATCGCGATCCGGAAGCGCATCCCCGGCCGGGAGTACGTTGAGGCGATCCGGCAGGAGATGGAGATGACGGGAGGCGTGGCGGGCCCGCTCGAGACCATCTACTTCGGCGGCGGCACACCCTCACTCTTGCCCTGCGACGCCTTCGCGACGGTGTTGTGCGACGTCTCGCGTTCGACGCCTTCGTTGGACGGTGTTGAAGTCACACTCGAAGCCAACCCGGAAGACGTGACCCCCGACCACGCAGCCGCATGGCGCAAGGGCGGAGTGAACCGTATCTCCTTAGGCGCCCAATCCTTCGACGACCGCGTCCTCCAGTGGATGCACCGCGTGCACGACGCGGCGCGCATCGGCGAGGCGGTCCGAATACTTCGCGCGGCAGGGATCCGGAACATCTCGTTGGACTTGATCTTCGGGTTGCCGTCGGAGCTGAACCGGAACTGGGCGCGCGATCTCGATGCCGTGTGCGCCATCGAACCTGCGCATGTATCACTCTATGGGTTGACCGTGGAAGAACGAACCCCGCTCGCCCGCTGGATCTCGCGCGGGGCGATCACGCCGCCCGATGAGGCGCGCTACGCCGAAGAGTATCTCGTCGCGCACGGGCGGCTCGGCGCCGCGGGGTACGAGTTCTACGAGATCTCCAACGCTGCCCGTGACGGCCGGCGCTCGCGCCACAACTCGGCGTACTGGTCAGGGCGGGCGTATCGCGGGCTCGGGCCCGCGGCGCATTCCTTCGACGGGCGCGCGCGCCGCTGGAACATTGCGGCGTGGGAAGCCTATCGCCGCGCGATCGCCGCGGGACGCTCGCCGGTCGAGTCCGAGGAGGTGCTCACCGAGGAGCAACGCTGGTTGGAGCAGGTGTACTTGGGATTGCGAACGATCGAGGGCATTCCCGGTACCGCCCTCTACCGCCCTCTACCGCCCATCACCGCCCTGGTAGGGCGGAGGTGGCTGGTCGAGGAAGGGGGTAGGGTGCGGTGCACGCCCGAAGGCTGGCTCCGGCTTGATTCTTTGGTGCGCGACTTGACCGGCGGCGGCGTCACGGCCTAAATTGTTGACGATAAACAGGTTGCCTTCTGTGTCCGCATCCCTGACTGAGCGCGAACGTCAGGTGCTCGAGGCTGTGATCGAGACCTACGTGCGGACCGCCGAGCCGGCGGGGAGCCGGACTATATCCAAGCGAGCGGGACTTGCGCTCTCGGCGGCCACCATCCGGAACATCATGAGCGACCTGGAAGAGAAGGGGTTTCTCTACCACCCCCACACTTCCGCGGGCCGCATCCCGACCGATCGCGCCTACCGTCTCTATGTCGACTCGTTGATGCGCCTGCCGCTGGTGTCGGCCTCCGAGGCGCACCAGATCCGTGAGGAGCTGGAAGGGCAGCGTACCGCGCTGGACCAGATCTTAAGCCGGGCGGCGCAGGTGCTCGGGGTGCTCACGAACGAGCTGGGCGTCGCCGTGAGTCCCTCGCTGGACGAGGCGGTGCTCGAAGGGCTCGAGCTGCTGCAGGTGTCGTCCGACCGGCTGTTGCTCGTGCTCACGCTCAAGAGCGGCGTGGTGCGCACGATCTTCGTCGAGGTCCCGTCCCGGATGGCGGCGGAGGCGGTGGTGCAGGTGGCCCTCGTATTGAACGAGCGGCTCGCCGGCCTGAACCTCCGGGAAATCCGCGCGACGCTCTCCGACCGGCTGCGCGACGCGGCCCCCGACGCGGGCACGGGCGAGCTGATCAACATCTTCATCCAGGAAGCCGAGGGGCTGTTCGACGTGACGCCCGGCTCCGGCGTCGCGAGCGGTGTGTTGCTCGGCAGCACCCAGCCGCTCGCGGGGCAGCCGGAGTTCGCCACGAAGGAGCGGCTCCAGGGCCTGCTCGAGGTGACCGAGCGGCGCGACCTTCTCCGCCAGGCGCTCGCCGCGCGGCGGCAGGGACTCACCATCACGATCGGCGGGGAGCATCAGGATCCGCAGCTCGCGCCGTTCACGCTGGTCACCTCGTCCTACCGCTTCGGGCCGCTCTCCGGCGTGATCGGGGTGCTGGGGCCGACGCGCATGCCGTACGACAAGATCGTGGCGCTCGTGGACCACACCAGCCGGCTCGTGGGAGACCTCCTCCAGTGAAGGGCCCCCCCCCGCAGGACTTCTACGGCATCCTTGGCGTCCCGCGCGACGCGGCCGAGGCCGACATCAAGAAGGCCTACCGGAAGCTCGCCATGGAGTACCACCCGGACCGCAACAATGGGGACAAGGCGGCGGAGGAGAAGTTCAAGATCATTACCGAAGCGTACGATGTGCTGCGCGACGCGGAGAAGCGCTCAGCCTACGACCGCTTCGGCGAGGCGGGCCTGCGCGGCGGGCGCGGTGGGGGCCCGGGATTCGGTTTCCATCACTTCGACCTGTCCGAAGCGCTCAACATCTTCATGCGAGACTTCGGCGCGATGGGTGGGTTCGACGCCTTCTTCGGCGGCGGCCAACGCACCCAGCGCGAACGCCACCGCGGTCAGGACCTCAAGGTCTCCCTCAAGCTCACGCTCGCCGAGGTCGCCACCGGCACGACCAAGTCTGTGCGACTGCGCACGCTCGAGGTCTGCCAGGCGTGCCGCGGCACCGGCGCCACGGAAGGGACACGCGCCACCACCTGTGGCACCTGCGGCGGCTCGGGCGAGGTGCGGCGCCACGCCCAATCGGTGTTCGGGCAGTTCGTGTCGGTGTCGCCCTGCCCGAGCTGCGCGGGCGACGGGCTGGTCATTCTCCACCCGTGCCCGACCTGCCGCGGCGACGGCCGGGTGAAGGCGGAGAAGACGGTGCAGATCGACGTGCCCGCGGGCGTCGCCGACCACCACTATCTCACGATCCGCGGCCACGGGGTGCCAGGGCCGCGCCACGGCCCGCCCGGCGACCTGATCGCGGTGCTGGACATCGCCGAGGATCCGCGCTTCGAGCGCCACGGCGACGACCTGGTGTTCGATCTGCCGATCTCGTTCAGCCAGGCGGCGCTCGGCGCCGAGGTGCAGATCCCGACCCCGTACGGCGACACGCCGCTCAGGATCCAGGGCGGCACCCAGACGGGCACGATCTACCGGCTGCGCGGCAAAGGCCTGCCGCGGCTCGGCGAAGGTGGCCGCGGCGACCTCCACGTGCGCGTGCAGGTGTGGACGCCCGCCGAGTTGACGCCGGAGCAGGAGCAACTGTTTCGCGAGCTGCAGGAGGTGGAAGGCAAGCCGCCCGCGGAGGAATCGGTGGGACGGGGATTTTGGAACAAGATTCGGGAGGCTTTTCGGGCTTAGGGGGTACCGATGCCAGACTGCCTGTTCTGCAAGGTGGCCGCGGGTCAGATCCCCGCGGCGGTCGTCAAACGCGGCGATGGCATGCTGGCCTTCAAGGACATCAATCCCCAGGCTCCCACGCACTTGCTGGTCATTCCCACGATCCATGTCGCCTCACTCAACGAGGCTCGCGATGCGAGCGTGCTCGGCGCCATGCTGACGTTCGCGCGGGACCTCGCGCAGGAGCAGGGGATCGCACAACGCGGCTACCGGGTGGTGTTGAACACCAACCCTGACGGGGGCCAGACCGTGTTGCACTTGCACCTGCACCTGCTGGGCGGCCGACCCATGACGTGGCCGCCGGGATGAGCGGAAAC
>JACOVF010000047.1 GCA_016177465.1 Gemmatimonadota bacterium | reverse complement strand
GTGCGACGCACCGAGACCGTCAGCGGCGTGGTTTCTTGTGCTTCGCGGCCTTGGCCTTCTTGTGCAGTTTAGGCGACCTGGCCGACTTGGGCTTGGCGCCGCGCGCCGCTCTGCGCTTCGCCTTCAACGCCCCTTCGACGTCCCCGAGGACCCGCTCACCCTCGTCGGCGCCGATCAGGCCACGCCGAACCGCGTAGCGGATCAGCTCTTCAGCGTCCTCGAACGCGAACTCTCCGATACCCGCAGCCGCCCGTATCGCCTTGACGAGCGCGTCGGCCACGGGGCTCCGCAGCACGCTCGCGATCCCGGGAAGCGACTCGAGCAGCGACGAGATCTGCGACCCGCCGAGTTCGGCCGGCATGGAACCCGCTGCTCCGACGTTGAAGGTGGCGCCAACCTACCATTCGCCCGCGCGACCGTCAAGAATTTTCCCGGGCACCGTGCCCTTAGCGCTGGTACCTCACAAACGCCGTAAAACCGTAGCCGGTCAGGGGTGAGAATCCGCGGCCCCGCAGAAACACCCAGCCGTCGTCGTAGCGGCCCACCAGGTGCGCCGACCACCGGTCGTTGATGCCCCAGCGCGCCATCACCCCCCCAGACTTGAGCCGCCCGCCGCGGTACCCGCCGGCGGAGTCCGCCGGGTTCCACTGACGGAACGCCACCATCGGCTCGAGCGCGAGGCGCGGGCTGACGGGATAGGAGTACCGCAGCTCCGTGTTGAAGATGTTCTCCTTCGTGGCCTCGCTGGATGCGCCGTTGATCTCGCCAGCGAACCGATAGAAATCCCAAGCCGCAACGGTCAGGGTCGCCCGGCCGAGGACCCGCACGAAGGCGAAGTCGGTGATGAAGCGCATGCCCGGCTTGTACTTCCCCGCGCAGATGACCAATCCCGTACAGTCGTCGGTGGAAAACGTGCTGACCGAAAGCCCGAGCAGCAGCCGGGCGTTCTGGCCCACCAGGCGGTCCACGCCGCCCCGAATCCGGAATTCCACTCCCGGGCTGTAGGTCCCGGTGTCGGTCCTGATCGGCTCGTAGGCCCCCAGGTAGCGGAGGCTCCCGGAGAGGCCGAGGTTCCACGCCCCGAGCGGACGTGCGTACGCCATGCCTCCCGTGACGCCGAATGCGGTCCGAATGGTCGAGACCGGGAACGAGAGATAATTCGAGGCCGCGGTGCCGGCGACCTGATACTGGATGAGCGAGTCCAGCTGCTTCCCCGTGGGGAGGTTGAGCGACAGCGAGGCCACCAGGCGGTCGCGGCCCAACGTGTACAGCAGGCGGAGCTGGGTGTCGGACAGTCCGGTCAGCGTCAGGGGAGGGCTGCCGTAGTTCTCGACGCGCGCGCTCACGATGTTGGTGGTCAGGTCCACCGAGACTTTCCGCCCGACCGGCGCGACGGCGATGACGGGGATGCGCCACTGGGAGGCCGACTTGGCTAGGAGGCCGGAGGAATCAAAGCTGTAGCCGCGCAGCTCCCAGCCGGACAGCGCGTTGAATCTGGCGTACAGGGCCTCGGACGCCTGGGCCGAGGAACTCCGTCCGGGCCAGAGGGCCGCAGCGAGAAGGACCATGAGTTTCGCTCGCATCGGTCCTCCTAGGGGCGCCGGATGATGATGATGATGGTCCCGATCAAGGTCGGCCCCGGGACGTTGATCCCACCACCTTCGCCGGACGGGTTCGGGTTCGTGGGCGGAGGGACGTTGCCGCCGGGGGCGTCCATGAGGTTGAGCGTGCTCGTACCTGACGGCACCGTCGCGTCGATCGCCGAGGTCAGCGTCCCCGCGCCAGGCGACGGGGGCGCCTCGCCCCCCTCCGGTGCCGCGGCCACGGCCGACGCTACCTCGGTGGGCGGCGCCTCGACCGCGGCCTGCGCGGCCTGGCTGGTCGTCGCGGCCTGCGCCGCGGCCGAGAAGCCCGGGTCCCGCCGCGCCGCGGCCTGGAACGCCTGCGATGCTGCGGCGAAGTCGCCCCGGTCCTGAGCCTCGAGCCCGCGGCTGTAGAGCAGGAACGCCTGGATGTCGCGCGTCGGCCGCTCGCTGATCGCCGTCCGCTCGGCGGGCGTGAGGGTGATGCCTAGCCTCTCGATCAGCTCGAACACCACCGCCTTCTCGATGTCGAACAGCGCGAGTAGCTGGTCGGCCCCCGAGGCCGCCGCGGCGACCTGGGCGTCGGTGGTGTTCACCATCGTCGCGTCGACGCGGAAGTTCGTGGTCGGGACCTCGGTGAAGGAGCCCTGCACCACTTGCGCCGCGCCCATAAGCCGACCCGAGCGCGCAGCGGTGGCGGGATCCACCTTGCCGCTTTCCGCGAGCTTCAGCTCATCCAGCAGGGCCTGCAGCTGCTCGCGCTCCACCAGCTTCAGGCGGCGCACCCGCGAAAAGTCGGTGACCACCAGCGCGGCGAGCCCGCGCTCGAGCGGCCGCAGCGTCGAATCGCCGCCCGTGTACCGGAACGGCATCACCGCGACGGTGTTGGGCGCGGGCGGCGTCCGGGCGAGCAGCGACTCACGCGCGATCGCCTGGCGGGCGGCGTACTGCAGCTCGTGGCGGGTGAGCAGGACGAGGCGACCGCTCAGGAGCCGCTGCACCGTCCGGCTCTGCCGGGTGGCAAGCAGCCGGGTATACACGCTCCGCGCCGAGTCGAACTGCTCCAGCCCCTCGTAGGTGAGGCCGAGGTACGCTTGCGCCTCGGGGTTCTCCGGCTGCGCCGCGAGGACGAGCGCGAGCGCGCGCCGCCCGTCGGCGAACCGGTTTGCCGCGTAGTAGGCCCTGGCGAGCCGCAGGTTCAGCGCCGGGTCGTTGGGGGTCTGGGCAGCCTGCCGCTCCAGCGCGGGGATGTCCGCGGGCGGCACGGCGGCCGGGCGAGCCCCGCCCGCGCAGGCCCCGCCGACCGCGCACAACGCCGCCAGCAGGTGTGTGCGGAGGCCCCGCGCCACGGCCCCGGCCCGTGACGCGAGGACGTCACCGCTGGTGAGCGCGGTCACGCCGGGCGCGTAGCGCCGCGGTCAGGGAACCGGGGGCGCGGCGCGAAATCGTCAGATCCGAATGCGACAAGAGCTCGCCCAGCACGGTCCGCGTCCGCGGGTCGAGTGGCATCTCGAAATGGACGTCCAAGCGGTACTCCGCGTGGTCCGGCCCCGACCCGGTGAGCGTGAAACCCTGCCGCTCCGGCTTGACATCGTCGATTTCGATCTCCGCCAGCGGCTGAAACTCGGAGCCTGCCATCACTCCCTCCTCGAGGCAACCTGCTGTTTGCCTGAGAGATACGCCTGTGCGGAGGCGCGTCAAGGTCGCCGTTGAGGGCCTTCCCGGGGGGGCTACATTTCACCACAAGCAGGAGCAAGACGTGGGCCGACGTGGAATCAAGGAGTACCGGGCTCCGGAGGCGCTGGCGCTGATCGCTGCCGACCGCGAGCATGCGCCCCTTGTCTGCCCCTCCTGCGGGACCCGGTCGATCCAGCGTGTGCCGCGGCGCCGCACGTCTCGCCCCGGGGCGGCCGCGGCGTCGGCCGAGCGCATCAGCCTGACCTGCCAGAGCTGTGGCCGGCACGCATCGTATATCGAGCGCGGCTCCGACGTCCCCGTGGACGACACCGTGACCCCGCGCTCGGCGTCGGAATGAGCCTGCACGGAACGGAAAGGAGCAGCACCGCTAAGTGGCCGGCGACGCGATCCAGATGATGGGGACGGTGACCGAAGTCCTCCCCAATACCACGTTTCGGGTGAAGCTCGAAAACGGGCACGAGGTGCTGGCCTACGTCAGCGGGAAGATGCGGAAGAATTACATCCGCATCCTCCAAGGAGATCGGGTGGCGGTGGACCTGTCGCCGTACGATTTGACGCGGGGGAGAATTACCTACCGGTACAAGTAGGACGTCGAGACAACGACGCTTCGAGGCTACGACGTCGGCGTCAATTCCGGCCTCGCCGCGCTGTCACTCACCTTGAGCCGAATCCACATCCCCGCCGCCCCGTGCCCCGGCACCGCGCAGAACATCCAGTACGCGCCCGCTCTGCTCGCCGCGAACCTGAACTCGTCCTGCCCCTCGCTCGGCAGCCCCGTTTCCTGGCTCTTGGTCGCCGCGCGCGGAAACGCGGGCGGCACGGGACCGAGTGGCGGGGACGTGGCCTCGGGGATGACGGCCGCCGAATGGGGCAGATTCGGATCGCGATTGATGAAATGGATCACTACGGTCCAGCCCTTGGGGACCGTGAGCGTCAGGCCCCCGCTCTTGAAGCCGTTGAAGTTCAGCCCGGAGTTAGCGGTCCCGTGCCCCCCGATGAGCGCGAACCGCGCGACACGGGCCGCGCTGTCGACCGTGAGCCAGGCGGGATCGATCTTGGGGGCCGCGGATTGGGCGACCGCCGCACCGCCCGCCAAGGCGAGCACGCTCAGGAGCAAGGTGGCCTGCGCAATCTCCCGCATCTTCACCTCGTGTGGAGTGAGAGACCCAGGTACAGGTTTCGTCCCGGCGCGGGCTCGTAATAGCGTCGCCGCGCCGCGTTGATCACGACCGATCCAACGTACTTCCGGTTGAAGGCGTTGTTGAGTCCCACGAAGGGGCTCACCCCCACCCCGCCGATGGTACGGTCCCAACCGGCGCGCAGATTGGTGGTCCACCACGGGGACGTCCGCGTCCCGAGCGTATCGTCCACGAAGAAGCCCGACGAGTGCGTCGTCTCGAGCTCCGCCCATGCGCCTCGTGCGAACCCCGGCCGGGCGGAGAGCGTCAGGCGCAGCCAGTGCCGCGGGATTCCCGGCATCGCTTTCCCCGCGAGATCCAGCGTGTCGATCCGGTACGCGGTGTAATAGTAGCCGGAGATGGTCCAACTCGCGGCCAGCTGCAGCCCCGCTCCGAGGTCGACGCCGGCGCCGAGCTCCGCGCCGCGATGACGGGCGCGAGCGGCGTTGCGGAAGTAGCGGCGCCCGGGGACGAGCGAGTCCTCGAAGCCGATCAGCTCGTCGGTCACGTCCGCCTGAAAGAGGGCCAGATTCCAGGACAATCGCCCTGCCGCGCCACGCCCGCCGACCTCGTAACTCCAGGCTCGCTGGGGTCGGAGGTCCGGGTTGAAGCCGCCGCCGCCCGGCGGCGGTTGGTTGTTCAGCTCGGTGGTCGTGGGCGTCTCGAACGAGCTGCCGGTATTGGCGTACACCGTCACGGAGGGGCTCGGATTGAAGGCGATGCCCACCGATCCGCTCGCGGCAGCGAACACTCGGCTCCCGGAGTTGTCGACGCCGTCACTCAGCAGGCGGTCGGTCACCCGGAACCGCACTCGGTCGTAGCGCAGGCCGCCGGTGAGGCTCCAGCGGCTGGACAGGTCTACTGTCGCCTGAAGAAACGGCCCGACTTCCGCGACCCGCTCGAGCTGGTTGCGGATCAGCGAGTCGGTGGTGTTGTTCGGTGCGGTGAGGGCCGCGTTGGGCACGATATAGCTGTACTCCCGGCGATCGTCGCGTTGCCACTGGAGATCCGCGCCGGCGGTGAGTCGGGCGGTGTGCCCGAATGCGCGGGCCGGCCGCGAGGCGCTCACCCGGAGCCCCGAAGCCCGGCGACCCAGGGTGATGAACGCCTGGGGGAGTGGGTTCGTCAGCTCGCGGGCCAGGCCGAATACGGTGAGGGTAGCCTCGCCGTCGTTCCTCCACTGCCCCTTGAGTGTGACCCCGCTCTCCGCTTGGCGCACGTCCTTCCCCGCGAGCCGTAGGATGTTGAACGGCGCCGCCGAGTCGCGGTTCGCCCGCAGCTCCGCGCGGGTGAGGGCACCGGGGTTATCGGCGCGGGGATCATCGGCCGCGTCGGCCGAGAGCGAGAGCGTCCACGCTGCCGCCACCGGGATCTGGAGCCGCGCGTTAAGGTTGCGCAGGTCGGCGGCGCTGTGGTCGCGCTCGCCTTCGTATCGCAGCCGCGACGCCGAGACGGACGCGCTGCCGCCGCCTATGGGGAATCGGATCGTGCCCTGCCACTTGGTCCAGGTTCGGCGCAGCTCGCGGTCGAACGCGCCGCCCACAACGCGCAGCTCTTCGGCCAGCCGCGTGGGCACCGTCTGGTTGGTCCAGATGCTGATCACCCCGCCCGCGGCGTTGCCGAACAGTGCCGAGGACGAGCCGCGCAGGACTTCGATGCGATCGGCGGCGGCCAAGTCGAGGTTGGTGAGCTGGCCCTGGCCGTCGGGCAACGTTTGCGGAATCCCGTCGATCAGGATCTTGATGCCGCGCACGGCGAACGCCGAGCGGGCGCCGAACCCGCGGATCGACAGGCGTTGGTCGACGGAGAAGTTGTAGCGGTTGGCGACGTGGACGCCGGGGACGGAGGCGAGCGCCTCATCGAGTCCCCAGGTGGGGCGAGCCAAGCTGATCGCGCGCTTGTCGAGCGTCTGCACGGCGAGCGGGATCTTGGCCAGCGGCAGAGTGATCCGGGTGACGGAGACCGTTTCGGCGGGGAGCGTGTAGGTACGGGTCGTGTCCTGGGCGCCCGCCAGCGCGGGCAGCGCGAGGCCCAGCAGGATGGTCACCATGGCCGGGGTATTTACTACGGCAAGCGCCGCGGCGCATCCCCCGGCGCGAACAGCAGCGACTCTCGCCGCCCGTCGTAGTCCGCCTGCACGATGTTGATCTGGTCGGGGAACCGCTCGAACAGCACCCCCACGTAGAGCCGGAGCCCCTGCGGGCCCTCCGGCGCGGGCGCGCGCACACACAGCCATAGCAGGTCGTCCGTCCGGCGGACCCCGCACCAGCGGAGCGGGAGGCGATGGCCGTCGCGGTCCCCTAGCGTCACGGCCGAGCGCAAGTAGGCGGCCATCGTGGAGTCGGTCGTGCCGGCCGTGGCCTGAAAATCGTCGGCGAACGCGCGGATCTCGAGCTCGATGGTCCGGTCCGCCGCCCGCCAGGCGAGCCGCGTGACGGTGGTGTGGAGGGGGTGCAGAATGAGGAAGAGCGGGAGAAGTGTTCGGCCGAGCCCACCCTTCAGGGTGGGGAACACGAGGGACGCGAAGCTGCGCTTGATCAGAACGGACTCCGCTCCACCGCCCAGCGCGTGGCCACGATTGCCACCATCGCCGACACGGTGACGATCCGGAGGCGGTGTGGGCTGGCGGCGAGCCTGGGGAGGAGGGCGAACGCCCGGTCCAGCGCCGCGAGCACCAGCCCCGCGATGACCAGCACCACCAGCTGCCCCAGCTCGATCCCGACGTTGAACCCGAATAGTGGCACGGCGATGTGATCCATGAACAGGCTGTTCATGTAGTTCGCGAATCCCGCCCCGTGCACCAGCCCGAACACTCCGGCAAAAACCGGGCGGTACCGTCCCCGCCATGGCGCCCGGGCGCGGTCCCTCACCAGGAGATTCTCGACGCAGGTCGCGACGATCGTCACCGGAATCAGAAACTCGATCCAGTCCTGGGGCAGCGGCAGGGTGCCGGTCACCGCCAGAGCGAGGGTGATCGAGTGCCCGACGGTGAACGCGGTGATCACCCACAAGCTCTCCCGCCAGTCCCTGAGCCGATAGATGGCCGCCAGGGCACACAGGAACAGGACGTGGTCCATCGCCGCGAAGTCGGTGATGTGCCGGAAGCCGAGGCTGATGAACGTCAGGAGCTCACTCATGGGCGAAGGGGTTAAGTGGCTAAGGGGCTGAGTGGCTAAGTGACCGGGCGATCTCCCGGGCGTGATCGAGCAACTGCGGATCCCGGGTCCCCTGCGAGAGCGCCCGCGCCATCGCCTCCCACGCCTCGGCGTCACGGCCGCCCTTGTGCAGGGCCCACGCGAGGAGGTCGTAGCCATACACGTCGCGGCGGGTTTGGAGCTCGTCCTGGACCTTGGCCAGGACCTCGGGGACGCGGCGGTCATGGTCCAGCAGGAACAGGCTCCACGCCCGATGCCATTGGCCCGGCTGCGCCGTGACCGATAACTCCATCGCGCGGGCGTACTGCGCCGCGTGGTCCGCGTCGCCGAGCGTGGCGTGGGCGTCGCTCAGGAGGCCGAGGGTGGCGGGGTCGGCGACCGTGGCGATCGCCTGCTCGCCGTAGTCGATCGCCCGGTGCCAGTGCCCCTGTGCCGCCTCGAGCTTCGCCAGGGCGACGAGCAGGCGGTAGTCACCCGGGAACACCTCCAGCCCCTGGTCAAAGGCGAAGCGCGCTTCGTCCAGCCGGCCGGTGCGCAGGGCCAGGTCGCCGGCGCGCCAGTAGTACCACGCCAGCTGCTCGCGCGGCAACTCGGTGCGTGCCAGCGCCTCGGTCAAGGCCTCGTCGAGCAACCGGCGGGCAAGCTGGGTGCGGCCCTGGATCTCGGCCCAGCGGGCGAGCCGCGGAGCGACCGCCAGCTCCCGGCGCCGGGGCCACAAGGAATCGAAGGCGGCCTGCGCCGCGTCGTAGTTGCCCAGCTCCAGCTCGATCTCCGCCAGCTGGGCGTGGAACGATGTCGCCTGCGGGTCCCAGTGATGCAGGGCGCGGCCGATCTCGAGCGCGTCCGCGAAGCGGTGCTGGGCGAGTAACGCCGCGGCGAGCAGCGAATAGCTCTTGGCGTTGTGTCCGGTGCGCAGGGCGAGCGACTGGCGGGCCAGCTCCTCGGCCCGGAGGACATCTTGGTAGTTGCCCGTCTCGCGGGCGCGCTGAAGATGGAGCGCGGCGAGTTGGGTGCGATCGGCGGCCCCGATGGGGTCGCGCGCGACGCGCTCGCGGTAAAAAGCGATGTCCGCTTCGCGCGCCTGGCGCTCGGCGTCCACACGAGCCGCGGCCCGCTCGCGCGCCGAGCGCTCCGCCGCCCGGCTGGCGCCGACTGCGGCGCCGGCCAGGACGAGGACAGTGAGCGCCGCACCGATGACGACACGTCGCTGCATTCCCACGCCGCGAGTTAGTGCTTCGCCGCGAGGTATGGGAACGTGTTCGAGAACGCGGCGTCGTTCGCGGCCACGTTGTCGGTGGACAGCCCGGGGCTCGTGTTGTTCGGATCGAGCAGGCTACCGAAGATCGCCATCAAACCCGCGTCCACTACGTCGTCGCTCAGATTGCGGCCGCCCCAGCCATTGGCGAGGGCCCAGCTGAGCCAGCCGGCGGTGTTGTCGGCCTTGTCGGTCTGCACGATCAACATGTCGGGCAGCAGGACGGCGGCCAGCGTGTTCTGCACGGTCGTGTTGCGGCCGGCCACGTTCGCGACGAAGGCCTTCAGCTCGGTGGCGAAATTCGCCACATCCATGCTCGGGCTCGTAGTATTGTGGAACCCGTGGTTCCGCTTGGCGAACATCACTTCGCTCACGAGCGGATTGCCCAGCCGCTCGATCTGGTCGTAGGTCCGGTTCAGGTTCGGCCCGGTCCCGTTGTCCTCGTCACAGGCGGCCGCGCCGAGGGTCAACCCGATCAGCGCCAGGACCCGCCAGGATTTCGTGAAGTTGCGCATGGCTGCTGTGCTCCTTGAGGTCAAAGTCCGGTGGTCAGCGGCTGATCGTGCCCCACAGCCCGAGCCGTGGGGTGCCGCCGGCCGTCAACAGCGCTTCGGGCAGCTCGACCACGATCGCGAGCGCGTTCACGCCAGCGAGGTAGTCCACCGCCTGGCCGGCCGGGCGGAACGCGCTGGCCGTCGGGGTGTCGGGCAGCTGCGCCAGCGCGCCGGACACGGGCTTGCGGTCCGGGATGATGCGGAAGAACTGCTCGAGATCGAGGAAGAACGGGTCATCGCGGGGGCCGGCGTACACCTGGATCCCGCCGGACGAGCCGAGCACGGTGTTGACGGCGCCCGACACGCTTGCGCCCACCGGCACGATCATGGTCCTCATGCCGGTCATGACCGGGGCCACAGGGCCGCGCAGGTTGACGGTCTGGTTGGCGCCGGTGCCGTCGAAGGTGAACTGCAGCACGAGGTCTTCGACTGCGTCGCCGTCGTTGTCGACCTTGATCTGATAGAGCAGATCGGGGTCGAAGGCGGCAGCCGTGGTCTGCCCGGGTGTCAGCGGTGACGACGTCGTCAGGACGATCGCGATACGGTCGGGCGCCGAGCCGGGGAACGCGTAGACGTCGTTGATGTCCATCCGGGGGCTGAGCTCCACCTCCGGCGTGTCCTGGTGGTCGGAGCCGAGCGCGTCCCTGATGACAAGCGCGCCCGCGGCGCCGAGCGCGAGCACGAGCGCCGCCAGCCGGATCCGACGGGGTGAGAGTGGCCAAGTCATACCGAGCTCCTCCGTAGAAACGAGAACGGGCGTAGAGTCACGACATCGACTCTACGCCCGTCATCGGGGAGCGGATTGGCCAGTCTAGTCCGTGTGGACCCAGGTCCCCACGAGGCGTGGGGTCTCCGTCGGCTGGGGAGAGCCGCCGGCCGGTTCCTGGGTGACGGCGCACTTGTCGAGGAAGCCGAGCTGGATCACGCTCGAGTCCACGGGGATCACGAGGTAGGCCTGGCCGTGTGCGTTCGTGTTGAACGTGCCCATGGACGCGGGGGCCTTGTCCTTGGCGAGCGCCCAGAGCTGGTAAGTGCGCCCGGACGGCGCCGCGGGCAGGTCGAAGGCCATGACGACGAACCGCTGGAGCCGGTGGTTCCAGAAAACGCGAGCCGAGGGATCGCGGCCGGTGCCGGCGAGCGAGACGACGTGCACCTCGGGCCCCGTGAGGCCGGCGATGAGGGAGTCGCGGTCGGCGAGCTGGGCGGCCAACGTATCGGCGCGGGCGCCGGCCAGCCGAGCCCGGCGCTCGGCACCGACGGCGATCACGAGCGCCGCCGCGGCGGCCAGCCAAGGAATCCAGCGGACCGGAGCGCCCGGGCGGCGCGCGGCCCCGATCGGACGCACCCGCCGGGCTTCCGCGAGCACGCGGTCCCGCAGGGCCGGCGGCGGGACCTCACCCGGAGCCGCGTACGCCAGAAGCGCCGTCACCTCGCGGAGCGACTGCACCTCGGCACGGCAGGTGGCGCACGACGCGAGGTGCGCTTGGAACTCCGAGCGCTCCTCGCCCGCCAGCGCGCCCAGCGCGTAGGCGCCGGCCGACTCCAACCACGAGTGCTCGCTCATGCTGCTCCCTCAAGCAGGGGCCCGAGCGACGCGCGCAGCTTTTCCAGGCCGGCGCGCATGCGCGTCTTTACGGTCCCCAGCGGTTCCTGCAGCTCCGCCGCGATCTCGCTCTGTGACAACCCGCCGAAATACGCCAGCTCGATCACCCGCCGCTGTGGCGCCGGCAGCTCTGCGAGCGAGCGCCGCACCAGGCGGCGGGCTTCGTCCAGCTCGGGCCCGCGGTCGGGGGCATTCCCGGCCGCGGCGATCGGCGCCGCGAGGCCCTCGTCGCTCATGCTGGCCGCCCGCTCGATGGTGCGCGCGCGCCGGCCCCGGGCCCGGAGCAGGTCGAGCGCGCGGGTGCGGGTGATGGCGGCGAGCCACGCCACCACACTCCCCCGGCTGGGGTCGAACTGCTCCGCCGTGCGCCACATCTGCCCGAAGACGTCCGCGACCACTTCCTCGGCATCGGCCCGCTCCCCCACGATCGTGACGGCCACGGCGTAGGCCGTGCCGCCGTGGTGATCGTACAGCTCCCCCAGGGCCCGCTCGTCCCCCGCCGCCATGCGCTCCACGAGCACGCGGTCCGGGGTGATTCCACCCGCCGGTCGATCTGGCATCTGACTCCGAGGTATGAGCACGACGCTCACCGCACGTCCTCGAAACTGGCGGTGAATTCATGAAGGGGCAACACTGTGGAGACCTCACCCGATGTACGTACGCTGGCCGGGCGCCGGCGGATTGGGGGGCGGTCAGGCGGAACGCGTCACCGAGCGCTCGCGCGCAGCCCATGCGGTCGGCGGTCGCCGGGCGGTGGCGGCTCCCCGCCCCCGTCGGGGACCCGACGCCGGAAATAGCCGCGGGTCGCCAGCACGGCGATCGTCGTGAACACGGCCACGGGCAGCGCCGCGATCAGGACCGCGCTCCAGAAGTAGATGAGGTCCAGTCGGCCGTTATCGCCGTGCAGCAGCAGCATCGATGCCAGCATCATCGGCCGAGGAAGCGCTTCAGGTGACGCAGGTAGTAGGCGAGCGCTGTGGCGAAGAGCGCGAAGGCGAGGGTGAGGGCCAGCATCCCGAGGCTCTTGAACGCGAGGTAGCGCCCGAACGCCCACAGGGCGAAGCCCGCGCAGAAGACGATCGCGGTCGCGATCAGCAGCCGGTGGAAAGGGATCACGGTGTCACCACAGGTTCTCCGTGATGGCCGCCAGGATGAAGATCGCCGCCAGCGGCAGGGGCACGATGGCGAGGATTCGCAGGTGCCAGCGCTCGAATTTCAAATGCATGAAGAACAGTGCCACGAGCAGCGCCTTCCAGACCGCCAGACCGAGCAGCAGGATCAGCTTTACGTTCCGCGAGAAGGGCAGCTCGAACGCCAGTGCGATCTCGGCGGCCGTGAGCAGGAACAGGTACAGCCAGATCAGGAGGTACGGTGGATGCTTGCGGTGCGCGGTCTCCATGCGCTCCTCAGATCAGGTAGACGATCGTGAACAGGATGATCCACACCAGGTCCACGAAGTGCCAGTACAGCCCGACCACTTCGACGCCGCGGTAGTCCTGCTGCGTGTATTTCCCCGGCAACACCTTCCTGAAGAACAGGTACGTCATCGAGACCACGCCGCAAGTGACGTGGAAGCCGTGGAACCCCGTCATCGTGTAGAAGGTCGAGCCGTACAGGCCCATCGTGGCTGCGGGGAGGGTGCCGTTCGCCACGCGCTCGGCGAGCTCGCTCCCCTCGCGCACGCCGCTCGGCACGAAGCCGCTGTGCACGAGGTGGAGGTACTCGTAGATCTGGACCCCCACGAACATGGCGCCGCCGAGGATGGTGAGCAGGAACCAGACCTTGAGCATCTTCTGGTTCCCGTCGGCGATGGCGGCGTACGCCTTCACCATCGACACGCTCGAGCAGATGAGCAGGAAGGTGTTGAAGGCCGTGACGGGGATGTTCAGTACGATGCCCGGCCGCGCCCACTCGCCGGGCGCGCCGAAACGGAGCACGATGTAGGAGCCGATCAGCCCGGTGAAGAACATCACCTCGGACGCGAGGAACACCCACATCCCGAGCTTGGTGTTGTAGGCCTCCACCCCCCGTTCGGTCGGGAACGGCGGGCGCATCGCGTTGGCGGTGGCGGTCGCGTGCGTCATCCGGCCGCTCCCTTCGCGCCGGCGGGCTCCGGGTCGCCGGGAAGCTTCACGTACTGCGGGAGACAATCCTCGACTGCCTGCGGGTGGCTGAACTCGTACGGGCCGCGGTACACGGTCGGCACCCGCTCCCAGTTACCGTGCGGCGCGGGGCTCGGGAGCGACCACTCGAGCCCGTTGTCGCGCCACGGGTTCTGCTCGGCCTTCTTCCCGCGGAACAGGCTCCACACGAAGTTCGCGAGGAAGATGAACTGCGTCGCGAACAGCGCGAAGGCCGCGAGCGAGATGAAGCGGTTCATCGGCTGATAGGGCTTGAGGAACTCGTACACCGTCGGATCGTAGATGCGGCGCATGTGCCCACCCATGCCCAGCGTGTGCATGGGGAAGAAGACCAGGTTGAAGAAAACGAACGTGGGCCAGAAGTGGATCTTGCCCCACCGCTCGCTCATCACCCGCCCGAACATCTTGGGGAACCAGAAGGTGATCGCGCCGAACAGCGCGAACAAACTGCCGCCGAACAGCACGTAGTGGATGTGGGCCACGATGAAGTAGGTATCGTGAATCGGCATGTCCACCGGTGTCGCCGCCATGAACACGCCCGACAGCCCGCCGATCACGAACATCGCCACGAAGGCGACCGCGTTCAGCATCGGGACGTGGAAGTGCAAATCGCCGCGCCACATCGTGCCCAGCCAGTTGAAGGTCTTGATGGCCGAGGGCACCGCTATCACGAGCGTCGTGACCATGAACAAGGAGCCGAGCGTCGGGTTCATCCCGCTCATGAACATGTGGTGTCCCCACACGAGCCAGCTGAGGAACCCGATCGCGATGATCGCGAACACCATCGAGTGGTAGCCGAAGATCGGCTTGCGCGACCCGTTGGCGATGAGGTCGGACACCATCCCCATCGCCGGCAGGATCAGGATGTAGACCTCGGGATGGCCGAAGAACCAGAACAGATGCTGCCAGAGCAGCACTTGCCCGCCGGCCGGCGCGTCGAAGAAGTGCGTGCCGATCGTCTGGTCGAAGAGCAACATGATCGCCGCCCCCGACAACACCGGGAGGGCGAGGAGGCCCAGGATCGCCGTCACGAACAGCGCCCACACCGAGAGCGGCAGCCGGAACCAGGTCATGCCGGGGGCACGATTGTTGATGACGGTGGTGATGTAGTTCAGGGAGCCGAGGATCGAGGAGAGTCCCAGCAGGACAATGGAAACGCACCAGAGCTGCTGGCCGAGCCCCGCGCCCGAGAGGTCGGGCCGCGCGGACAGCGGCGCGTACATCGTCCACCCCGCGCGGGCCGCGCCTTCCGGCACGAACAGGCTAGCGAACATGACCAGCCCGGCGAGGAAGGCCGCCCAGAACGAGGCCATGTTGACCCGCGGAAACGCCATGTCGTGCGCGCCGATCTTCAGGGGGATTAGGAAGTTGGCGTACACGCCGACGAGCAGCGGCATGATGGCGAAGAACACCATGAAGGTGCCGTGCATCGTCACGAGCTGGATGTAGTACTCCGGGAGCAGCAGCCCGCCGGGTGCCATGGTCTCCGGGAGAATGCCGCCGCCCGGCATCGGCTGGCCCGGGAACCCCTGCTGCCAGCGGATCTGCATCGCCAGGATCCCGCCCAGGAACAGGAAGAACAGGCTCAGGAACAGGAACTGGATGCCGATGATCTTGTGATCCGTCGAGAAGATGTACTTCCGGACGAAGGGCCGCTCGTCGTGATGCGCGTGGGCGACGGGCGCGGCCGCGAGGCTACTCATTGCTCGGCTCCCCCTTCCAGTTGCTGTTTCACCCAGGCATCAAACTCGTCGGGCGGGTGCACGAACACCCGCGCCCGCATCTTGTAGTGCCCCATGCCGCACAGCTCGGCGCAGCCCAGTTCGTACTCGCCCGGGACCGTCGGCTGGAACCAGGCCCGGATCGTCATCCCGGGCACGGCGTCCTGCTTGACGCGAAACACCGGCACCCAGAAGGAGTGGATCACGTCCTCCGCGGTGAGCGCGACCACCACGTTCCGGCCCAGGGGGACGTGCAGCTGGTTCCGGACGGTGAAATCGTCCGCCGTGCCCGGCTCAGCATCCGGCCCCGGGTACGTCATCTGCCACTCGAACTGCTTGGCGTGGATGGCGATCGGATAGGCGTCGGGGGGAACGCTCTCGCGTCCCTTGATCTGCTTCCAGTAGTGGTTGCTGATGACGCCGAGCCCGATCACCGTGACCGCCGGGATCGCGGTCCAGACCACTTCCGCGGTCGTGCTGCCGTGAACGTAGAATGCCTTGCGCTCCGGGCGGTGGCGATACTTGACCGAGAACCAGATCACCCCCACCTCGACCACGAAGAACGCAATCCCGGTGATGATCAGGATGGCCGTGAACAGCCCGTCGATCTCGCCGGCGAACGTCGAGCCCTTGAGGGGCAGCCACCAGTGCATGGACGTCTCTCCCCTATTTGGCGGCGAAGGTGAAGTCCGCCGTCTTGGTCTCGGTGCCGGCGACCGTCACGGTCGCGGTCTGGGCGCCGTACCGCTCGTGCCAAGCCTCGATCGTGTAGGTCCCGGGCGGCAGCCCCCTGATGGTGAAGCTGCCGTCCGCGCCGGAGACGGCGGAGAACGGGTGGGGCAGCACGCCGACGTAGGCGTTCATCCAGCCGTGCACGTTGCACTCGAGCGTCACCATTACCTCGGGCGCCGAGAACGTGCGCGGCGTCGTCATGTTGGTCGGCTGGCTGATGTTGAAGGGCCGGTTCTTCGTGCCCTTCGCCTTGATGTTGTGGAGGATGCCGTCGGAGTTCTTGATCTGCAGGGTCTGGCCCACCATCAGGCCGAACACGTGCGGATGGTAGCGACAGCCATCCTGGTCGAGGACGACGGGCGGCGGCGCCGCCGGCGCACGATAGCCGGCTGGGAGGCCGGCCTTCACGTATACGAACACGTTCGCCAGGGTGCCGTTCGCGTTGACGACCACGGTCTCCGCCGTGGGAGCGGTCGGGTGCTTGGCCTTGCAGGCCGCTTCCTCGCTCATGTCGATCCGCCGCATCACCGGCTTCGTACCCGTGAACTTCACCTTGCCGGTGATCGTCCCGCCCACCTGCGCCGCGTCCCCCGCCCGTCCAGCAACTCCGACCGCTACCAACCCCGCCAGAGCCGCTGCGGCCATCCCGAGCTTACGCATCAGACCTCCTTCGGATTTGCGACCGCGGTCGCTGCGCCCGTCGGACCAGCGTCAGGCCCAGGCCCAGCGCCAACGCCGCAGCGAGAATCGGTGAGACGAACACCTGTGCCCGGACAGGGGTGTCGAGCGCGAGGAAGTACCAGGTGCTCACCGCCATCCTCGTCCCCGTCTCCCCGTTCGACCCATCCCAGGCGAAGAACGCCACCGGGATGGCCCGCCCCGTCCGGAGGTGAAGTTGGTTCGCGGTATCGGCGGTGGCAAGCGAGCGGCTGAACACGACGCGCCACTCCCCCTGGTCATACACCGCCTGCGCCGAGAGGGGTGTGCCCGGTAGGGGGTCGAAGCGGTCGATCCCGCGCGCCAGCCCCGCCACGGCGGCCGACAGGGAGTCCTCTCGCACACCGCCAGGCGTGCTCGTCCACCGCCACTGGTACACCGGCCGCGTCGCCGCCCCCATCAGGAAGAAGGGCCGCTCGAACCCCTCCGGAATCGCGAGCGGGAACTGCACGGCGAGCTGGTCGGGCCACGGCGTCGGGGCCGGGGGCGTCGAGTCGTCGCGCGCCACCGTCTCGAGCACCCGGTCGGTGAACTCGAGCCACGCGGAGTCGGGGCTCTGGGAGCGATCGTCCCAGCTCACACGCAGGGCGAGCTGCTGCCCGTCGTGCACCGCCTGCACCCACACACCGCTCGCTGCCGGCGTGAACCAGCGCGATTTCCGCATCACCTGGCCGACGAGGGGGACCCAGTAGCGCTCGACCCTGCCCCACACCGAATCGTCGGGTGAGGTCGGGAGCCGGGCGGCGACCTGCCGGGCGTGGATCACGTCGCGCACCTCGGGGGGCCGGGCCGGCGACAGGCTGCGCACGTACTGGGCCAGGCGCCACAGCTCGGCCTCGGTGAGAAACTGCTGGTCGATGAGATCCGAGAACGAGGGCATCGGCGTGCCGTCGAGGCCGCTGCGCAGGCGGCGGTAGATGTCCGCCACCTCACTGCCGCCGTTGAACCGCCAGTTTTCCGTCAGGTTCGCCGCGAAGACCGGGAAGCCCGCGTCGTCCTTGAGGGTGGGGGCGGAGGGGCCGTCGCCCCTGCCGCGGTCGCCGTGGCACTTGCGGCAGCCGATCGAATCGTAGAATTGCCGGCCGATGCGGAGGGCGTCGACGCTCGTGCCGCCGCCCGGCTCCTTGCCGAAGACGAGCGGCTCGGGACGCTGCGTCGTGTCTGCGAAGAACGCGGAGAACGTCTTCAGGTACGCCAGCACGTCGCGGCGGTCGCGCTCGGAGAGCTGGTCCTTCCACCCCGGCATCGCGGTCCCTGGGAGACCGCGGTCGATGGCGAGCCGCAGGTCGTCGTCGGTGGGCAGCTGGCCCGACGCAGTCGTGCGGATCTGATAGATGGCGCCGGTGAAGTCGCGCGGCCGGGGCAGCATAGTGCCGGCGGCCGGGCCGTCGCCCGCGCCGGTCTCCCCGTGGCAGCCGGCGCACCACTTTTCGTAGACGGCTCGGCCCGCAGTGGTGTCCTGGGCGGATAGACGGATGGGCGGATAGGCGGATAGCAGGAGCAGCGCGAGCAGCGCCGCACCATCCGCCCATCCGTCCATCCGCCGATCCGCCTTAGTCATGCCCATCTCCCGTTTTCTCCCACGTCCTCGGCCTCCGCCCCGTCTGTTCGTACAAGAACAGGATCACCGCCCAGATCTCGCGCTCCGTCAGGAAGTCCTCCCACGCGGGCATCGCCGAGTTCCACGGGGCGCCCTCGCGGGGCAGGCCGGGCCCGCCTTTGGCGATGCGCCAGAACACGAAGCTCTCGGTGAGTTGCGCGATGGTGCCGTCGTCCTGGAAGTTGGCCGGCAGCGGGTTGAAGCCCGGGGCGAAGTGCCCCTGCCCGTCGAGGTGATCGCCGTGGCAGGGGAGGCAGTTCTGGTAGTAGATCCGCTTTCCCTCGCCCACGAAGTCGGGGAGGGAGTCGCGGACCGCCCGCAGTGGGTTCTCGAGCCCGGTCAGGGTCATCGGCCGACTACGGAACGTGATCTCGGCGGGCGGCGCCGGATGGATGGAGCGCAGGATGGGCGGCGCTTCGACGCGGGTCGCGACCTGGCCATAGGCGACCCAGCCGACCAGCGCGGGAACGGCCGCGAGCAGCGACCAGCGGACCGGCGTGAGCCGCGGCTCGACGAGCACGGCCCGGATCGGCTCCCGAAACTGCGTCCAGCGCTGCTCGTTGTCGCTCACGTAGATGAGCACACCGACGAGCACGGTGACCATGTACTGGAGCACGACGCTCGCGGGCACGTCCGCGCTGTCCGGGAGTACCGGGATGCCGAACTCGATCGCCACGAAGGCGATCACGAGGATCGCCAGGGCCTGCCAGAAGGGGTGGCGGATTGCTGCGCGGATCCCGTTCATCGGCGCGCCGCGAGGAACCGGACCAGCGCCTCGAGCTGGGCCGCGGTGAGCTGGTCGCCGAAGGTCTTCGGCATGATGCCCTTGAAGTTCTCGAACCCCGGCGTGATGCGCGCGTCGGGGTCGAGGATCGACACGCGGATCTGGCTCGCGGTCTGGCGAGCGCCGATGCGGGAGAGGTCGGGCCCCACGGCGCCGCCTTCGGCGCCGAGCTTGTGGCACCCGACGCAGCCGCCGACGCGGAACAGCGTCATCGGGTCGGTGCTGCCGCCGGCCAACGCCCCCCCTCCTGCGCTCCCCGGGCTTGCGCCCGGGGTCAGGCCTGGGGTCTGCGCGGGGATGTCGGACGCCGTCACGTCGACGCTGCCGCCCTGCGATTCGAGGAACGCGATCACCGCCCACACTTGCGCCGGAGGCAGCTGCCGGGTCACGGCAGGCATGATGGGTTCGTAGCCGGGGACGACGGAGGCGTTCGGGTTGTCCAGGGACTCGTAGAGGTATTGCTTGCAGCTCTTCCCCGGCTCGCGCTTGCCGCAGCGCTCCCCAATGAGTCCCGTGCCTTTCTCGTCCGTCAAGAGATTCGGGGCGCGGGTGCCGAGCCCGTGGCACGCCGTGCAGCCGCCGGCGCCCGTGAACACCCGCTCGCCCGCAGCGACGAGCTGCTCCGGGGTCACGTCGGCGCCGAGCGCGAGCGTCTGCGGCACCTCCGACTGAACCTGCGGGATCTCGTTCGCGATCAGTGTATAGAGCCCGAGCGTGCCGAGCACCAGCGCGACGATACGGAGGTTAGTGGCCCACATGCACCCCTCCCGTCGCCTCCGTCTGAACGAACGTCGGCTTTTCGGCCAGCCCGCCGAGCCAGAACACGAACGCCACCAGCGCGAGGAAAATCAGCACGCACACGCTGATCATCTCCGCGGCGTACCCCAGCGCCGGGGTCGCGGCGGACGTGCTCGTGTCCCGCATCACCTGCCATACGTGCCAGTGCTGGCGGATGCCGGAGCGCGCGAAGCCCATCAGGCCCATCAGCCAGGTAAAGGTGACGGCCAAGATGAACAGGGCGTACTGCGAGCGCGGCGGCATCTTGCCCCACTGGATGTCGCCGCGCGACACGGCGCCGCGGCCGAGCATCACGTCGATCACCGTCACGCCCACGATGCATGCCAGCACCGCGAGCACCTGGTAGACGCTATAGCCGATCCGGACGATCGCCTCCACGAAGTAGCCGCGAATCCCGTAGAACAGCACCACGGCCGCCGCCACGATGAACATCGCCGCCTGGATTTGCGTGCCGGTCCGCGCCCACGGGACCACCGGGCGCTTGTTCGCGCGGCGGTACATCAGGAACGACAGGAACGTCGTGAGGATCATCAGGTTCACGGCGGTGTTCTTGGCGCTCATCACCCCAAGCACGCCGAGGAAGGGATGGTGCGACCCGCCCATCGCCGCGATCTCCTTCGAGGTCGCGATCATCGTGTGCGGGGTGCCCCACACGATCGCGCCCACGACCAGGATGGCGAGGAGCCACTTCGTGTAGGGGCGGAACCGCTCGGCGCCGGGGATCCGTTCCATCCCCACCCACAGGTAGTAGTTGCCGGCGAGGAACAGCACGGCGATGAGGAACGCCTGGATCACCCAGAGCCAGCTCATGAAGCCGCCCATCATGGTGATCCCCATCGACTCGTCGTACTCGTAGATCTCGCGGCCCAGCCAGTAGCCCGCGAATGGCAGGACGATAAGCGCGGAGATGGCGATGAAATTGCCGACGTAGCCCATCCAATCATAATGCGCGCGCTCCTCGTCCGACCGGGCCGCGAGGAAGCGATAGCTCGCGTAGGCCGCGACGATGGCGCCGCCGAACACGACGTTCGCGATCAGGCGGTGGACGTTGATCGGCATCCAGGTCGCATTCGCGATGGCGTGCCACACCTTGATCGTCGTGGGATCGGTGGCGGGCGCGACGTCGCGCGGGGGGCTCATCATGTACGTGAGCCACGAGTTGGCGATGAACATCACGATCGTGCCCCACACGTTGAGCAGGATGCCGAGCGACCAATGCGCCCACTTGGCGCGTCCCTGCTTCCAGCGCTCCCACCCGTAGTAGTACAGGTACAGCGTGAAGGACTCGAGGAAGAAGAGCCCGACGTACAGCCACATCGAGGGGCCAAAGATGGCCGAGAGGTAGCGAAAGAACCGCGGATACAGCGTCAGGAGGAAAAAGGTCAGCACCACCCCCCAGATCGCGGTGGCGCTGTACGCGACGAGCAGTAGCCGGGTGAATTCCTTCGCCAGCCGGTCGTAGCGGTCCTCCTTGTTGAAGATCCCGATCGCCTCCGCGACGACGGCGAATAGCGGCACCCCGAGCACGAACGCGGCGAACATCAGGTGCACCTCCGCCGCGATCCACACCGCGGCGCGGCTCCCGATCGCCGGGAACTCCCGGTAGGCGGGCAGCGAATCGACGACCGCTTGCAGGAGCAAAGCGCCGTCAGCCATCAGCCATGAAGAACGGGCGCCGCTTCGAGAAGTCGATCGGCATGGCGCGGCGTACTTCGTCGAGCAGCTCCGGCGTCACTTCACGCCGGCCCGTCTGCCGGGCGTAGTGCTCGACACGCTCCATCACCACGCCGCGCACGAAGGACGGGATCCGCGCCACCCGCGCGCGCGCGGCCTCCGACCACGCCAGCGCCGGCGCGTACTCGGCCCCGTAGCTCACCGCGCGAAGCCGCTCGATCAAAAGCGCGCCGTCAGCCGGTTCGTAGACACACGAAGGATCGGCCGCGAGCACGTCGCCGGTGAGCGCGAACGCCCGGGCCCGGCAGCCGCCGCACAGCTGGCGGTATTCGCAAGCGCCGCACTTGCCGCCCAGCACCCCCTCACGCAGCTGTCGGAACAAGGGTGACGAGCGCCAGATCTCGGCGAAGCGGTGTGTTCGCAGGTCGCCCGCGACCTCGGGCAGGTAGGGGCAGGGGGTGAGCTTGCCGTCGGGGGTGATGCGGCAGTACTGCGTCCCGCAGGGGCAGCGCGTCTCGTAATTGAGGACGGGAGAGTCCGGGTCGGCGGCATGGACGATCCGCATGAAGTGCGGTGCGCACTTCGCGCGGACCAGCATCCGGCCCCGGTAGGCGCCCTCCCAGCGAGCCAGATCGGCGAGCACGGCTTCGTATTCGACGGGGGTGAGGTCGCCGAGCCCCGCGCCGCGGCCGGTGGCGACGAGAAAGTAGCAGTTGAACGCGACCGCCCCCTCGTCCGCCGCCCACGCGACGAGGCGCCCGAGCTCCCTGCGGTTACCCTTGGTCACGGCTGTCTGAATGACGACGTCGAGGTGCTGCTCGCGCAACCGCGCCAGCGCCGCCTGGGTCTCGGCGAGCGAGCCCCGGCCGTGGCGGAAGTTGTCGTGGTAGGAGGGACGCAGCGAGTCGACGCTCACCGCGACCCCGCGCACCCCGGCACCCTTCAGTGCGGAGATCCGTGCCGCGGTGAGCCCCGTGCCGTTCGTCCCGACCACGACGGTCGCCCCGCGGGACGAGGCGTACCGGGCAATCTCCTCGAGATCCTCCCGCAACAGTGGCTCGCCACCCGACAGGATCAGCAGGAGGCCCGGGTTGACGGCGAGGATCTCGTCGACGATGCGCAAGCACTCCGCGGTGGGCAGCTCGCCGGTGGCCGATTCGGTGGGCCCGGCGGCGATGTAGCAGTGCGCGCAGGCGAGGTTACAGCGCCGAGTCAGGTTCCACGCGACGACGTGGGGGACGTATTCCACGTCAGTCTCTCGCCCGAGGCGTGGGGTGTGCGGGAACGAGGTTGTCGCGTTTCACCGGCGCCTCCCGTGTGAGAGGCGGTCCGAGGCATACACCGCCTCTCGCCGGGCCGGGGACGCTCCGCCGGGTTCGGTGCCTATTATGAGAGAGGCGCTGGTGTATGTTCGACCGTCAAGGCGGGCAACGCCCGCCAGCGTAATCGGTGCCGGAAAATGCGTGAGCGAGTATGAAGGCCGTTCCCAGGACTGTCAAGCGCGGCGAACCGAGATAGATTCGGCCCGTGCTCACACTCACGCTCGCCCTGCTCCAAGTCGCCGTCACCCCGACCACGATCGCCCCGGCCGAGCTGGAGCGCGTCGCCGTGCGGGTCGTCAATCCCGCCGACAGCCCGATCGTCGCCGTGCGCGTCGAGGTTCCGGAAGCACTCGCGATGCTCGGCGTCGACGCGCCGCCGGGATGGTCCGCCCGGCGCGTCGCGGCAACCGAATCCTCCGCGCCGGCGATCGAGTGGACGGGGGGGCGTCTCGCGTCCGGCGAGTTCCGGGAGTTCGCCTTCTTCGTCCGCCTCGGCGCCGACGCGCGCCGCGTGCCACTCGTCTTTCCCGTGCGAATCCGCCGCGCCGACGGCACCGTGCGGGAGTGGCGCTCCGGGGGGGACGCCCCCGCGCCGGAGATCCAGATCCGCGGCACGGTGGGCGTCACCCCCGGTGGCGCGTTCGTCCTCGCGGCCGGCGCCCTTGGCCTTGCGGCGCTCGCGGTGGCGCTGGCGCTGCGCCGGGGGCCGATTTCCAAACGCGGCTAAAGCCGCCCTACAGGACTCCGCCCTAAAGGACTCCGCCCTACAGGACTCCGCCCTAAAGGACTCCGCCCGCTAAT
>JACOVF010000054.1 GCA_016177465.1 Gemmatimonadota bacterium | reverse complement strand
TCGCGCGCATCCAGCCAAGCGCCGCCCGCCGCGTCGGCCGCGGCGACCGCCCGGGCCAGGACGTCGCGCGGCGCCAGCTCGCCACGCGGGTCGGCGTCGAGCGCGAACCGGCGGCCGCCCCGGTCGACGAGCACCGCCCCGGCCCCACGAACCGCCTCCGAGATGAGCGGCGCTGGATTGACGCCGGGCAGCTTGAGCGCCGTGGGATGGAACTGGAGGAACTCGAGGTCGCGGAGCGCCGCGCCGGCCCAATAGGCCAAGGCCCACCCGTCGGCCGTGGCGACGGCCGGGTTGGTGGTGACGGCGTAGAGCTGCCCCACGCCCCCCGTCGCGAGCACGACCGTGGGCGCGGGCAGCGCGAACGCGGAGCCGTCGCGGTGCAGCGCGGCGATCCCGACGATCCGCCCCGCGACCTGGAGCAAGCTGCGCACCTCGGTGTGCTCCAGGATCTCGATCCGCGGGTCCCGCCGGACGATCGCACTGAGACAGGCGACCAGGGCGGCGCCGGTGCGGTCGCCGCCGGCGTGGATGATGCGCGGGCGGGTGTGCGCGGCTTCGAGTCCGAACCGCAGCCGGCCGTCGGGCCCGCGGTCGAAGACCGCCCCCAGGGCGAGTAGCTCGCGGACGCGGCTCGGGCCCTCGTGGGTCAGCACCCGCACGGCCTCGGGGTCGGAGAGGCCGTCGCCCGCGGCGAGGGTGTCGGTCGCATGGAGGGCCGGGCTGTCCCCCGGGCCGAGGGCGACGGCGATGCCCCCCTGGGCCCAGGCGCTGGCGCTGTCCGCGATGGTGCGCTTGGTGATCAGGACCGACCGCACCCCTTCGCTCGCCAGGCGCCAGGCGGTCCACAGGCCGGCGATCCCCGTGCCGACAATGATAGGGCGATCTGTGGGCATCATGGGAAATTTAACGCCCTCGGCTTGCTTGACGCCCTCCCGGCCGGGGCGCACATTTACGCGCTTGAGCACTGTGCACAACACTCATCCAGTCACGGAGTTGGGACGATGAACTCACCCATGGTGCGGCTCGGCGCGCGCTTGGGCGCCGCGGCATTGCTGCTCGCGATCCTGCCGCTCGCGGGCCATGCGCAAACGGTCACCGGGAACTTCCGCGGTCGGGTGCTGTCCACCGATGGCTCCCCCGTGGTCTCGGCCTCGGTGACGGCGACCAACACCGAGACGGGCGTGGCGCGCAGCACGGTCACGGACGCCCAGGGACGTTACCTGCTCCTCGGCCTCTCGCTCGGGAACTATGCGGTACGTGCCCAGGCGATCGGCCACCGGCCGCTCGAGAAGACCGGGCTGCGGCTGCAGGTCGGCGCGGAGCTGATCGTCGAGTTCAGTCTCGAGCCGAGCGCGATCGAGGTCACGGCGATTCCGGTCGTGGTGGAGCAGGTGCCGCTCGTGGATCCCACCAAGACCGGCGTCAACACGCGGGTGAGCCAGGAGCAGATTGAGAACCTCCCGACGAACGGCCGCAACTTCACAGACTTCATCGGGCTGTCGCCCACTTTCGTGAAGCGGCCGGGGTTCGGCGCCGGCGCGCAGGCCGGCTCGCTCGGCGGCGCCCGGGACGGCGGCGTCGTGATTCAGATGGACGGGGTGCAGAACTCGGGGACCTTCTTCGGCGGTGACCCACGCGGCTCTGACCGGCTGCCGATCGCGTTCACCATCGAGGCGGTGCGGGAGTTCCAGGTCCTCACCAACGAGTACGACGTCTCGAAGGGTGGGTTCACCGGCGGCATCGTGAACGCCGTGACCAAGTCGGGCACCAACGACTTCCACGGCACGTTCTTCGAGTACTACCGGGGGGACGCCGAGTTCCTGGGAATCAACGGGTTAGGCTTGACCAAGAAGGACTTCTTGGGCCTTCCTCCCTCGGAGTTCCGCTCGCACCAGTTCGGCGCGGCGCTCTCCGGGCCGGTGATCAAGAACAAGCTGCACTTCTTCGGGGCGGTGGACCGCCAGGCGCGGCAGGCGCCGATCCAGGGGCTCAGCCCCACGACGACGGGGATCGCGGACACCATCCTGGCCCGGCTCGATTCGATCATCCGCAACGTGTATAACGTGGATCCCGGGCAGACCGGCACTTTCCCCACGATCCAAAACGAGTGGGTGCTGTTCGGGCGGCTCGATTGGAACCTGAGCTCCCGGCACCGCCTCGCCATCCGCGACAGCTACACCGCGCTCGACTTCACCGGCGACCGGATTTCCGTCGCCGGCTCCACGCGTGACTATTCCTCCAGCGGCGGACCGCTCAAGCCGAAGTCAAACTCGTTCGTGGTGAACCTGTTCTCGAACCTCTCGTCCAGTCTCTTCAACGAGTTCCGCTTCCAGCACGCGACCGACAAGAAGCCCCGGCCGTCCGCCGTGACTTACCCGCAGGTGCGCGTCGTACTGAGCGGCACGCAGGGAACGCAGAACATCGCCCTCGGGGCGGATTCAATCATTCAGTTCAACAACCTGGAAGAGACCACGCTCCAGTTCGCCGACATCCTGACGTACAACAAGGGCGCCCATTCCGTTCAGCTCGGCACCGACAACACCCGGTACGACTTCTTCAACCTGTTCTTCAACAACGGATTGGGCACCTATACGTTCAGTTGGGGCAACAACCGGGCCACGCTCGACAGCCTCGCGGCCCGACGTGCCTCCGCGTTCACGCGCTCCGTCCCCATCAGCGGTGTCAGCCCGGTGGCGAATCCGGACTCGATCCCGACCGCCGACTACGTCGCCTGGAACTATGCGTTCTTCCTGCAGGACAAGTGGCAAGCCACGCCGCGGCTCACCGTCCAGGCCGGCCTCCGGCTTGATGTCCCGAAAGTGAACGGGGTGCCCCGCAACAACCCGCTGCTGCTGGACTCCTTCCCGCAGTTCTTCCTCGACGCGGCGGGCATCGCCAGAATCCGCGGGGGTACGGGGACAGCCGCCGATTCCATCACCACGGCGCGCCAAGTGGCGACGCGGTATAACTGGGCGCCGCGCGTGGGCCTCGTATACGACGTCTTCGGCGACCGGCGCACGGTGCTGCGTGGGGGCGCGGGGCTGTTCTACGGCTACACCCCCTTCGTGTTCTGGTCGAACATGTTCCTGAACACCGGGCGGGACCAGCTGAGCGTGGCGTGCAGCGCCGCGGTGCCGGCCGAGACTCTGGCGGTTAAGAACGTCGACCTCACCGCCGACGCGCCAACGAGCTGCGGGGCAGGAGTGCAGCCGGCGGCCAACGCCTTCTTCTTCGGCCAGGACTACAAGACGCCGTACGCCTTCAAGGCGAACTTCGGCTTTGATCATGGCGTGACGCCAAGCTTGGTGATCGGCGGCGAGTTCGCGTACGCCAAGACCTACGACAACTACAGCAACCGGGACGTCAACTACCGCACCGACAACCCGCGGATCCTGACCGGGGAGGGCGGCCGCATCGTCGTGGGCAGCGCCCCGGCCACCGGCTCGCTCGTCCGCCGCATCGATACGCGGTTCCGCCAAGTGCTGATCCACGAGAACGAAAGCCGGGCGGACTACGTGGCAGTCATCGGGAGCGTGCGGTATCGGATCGGGGCATGGGATCTGAGCGGGTCGTACACGTACTCCCGCAACCGCGACGACTACTCCCGGTCGTGCTGCACCTCGACCTCCCAGTACGCCGCGATCGAGGCGGGCGTGAACACCAACAACAACATTCGCGCCAACTTCGGAGCGTCCGACAACGACTCGCCGCACAACGTCGTGCTGTCGGCGCTGTACCGGGCGCCCTTTGGCCTGAACGTCAGCGGCATCTGGCGCACCAGCTCCGGACGGCCGTACAGCCCCCAGATCAGCAGCGCCGTGGACGCCAACGGCGACGGTGTCACGGGCAACGATAACGCCTACATCCCGCGCGACCGGGCGGATATCACGATCGATGGCAACGCCGGCGGGGCCGGCCAGGGGACCGTGGCGCAACAGGACTCGGCCTACGCCGTGCTCGACCGCACCATCAACCTCCACGCGTGCCTCCGCACCCAGCGCGGGCGCATTGCGGC
>JACOVF010000052.1 GCA_016177465.1 Gemmatimonadota bacterium | reverse complement strand
TGTTGAGTTGACGAGCAGGGAAGCGCCGCTCACGGCCCCAACGGCCGGTAGTTCACGTCGAGGATGTCCAGCCGCCGCAGGTGGGTCCGCAGCCGGCCCACGAAGTCCTCGTAGTTCTTCTGCGCCGGCGGCGTCCACAGCACCTCCGCCAGCGCCGTCATCCGCGGGTACGCCATGTACTCCACCTGCTTCGGCCCCTTGATGTACTCGGTCCACACCTGCCCCTGCGCGCCGAGGATGTGCCGACGGTACTGCGGCTCGAGCTCCGCCGGCACCGGGTCGAACGCGTACGCCTTCTCGAGCGGCGTGAACCCGCCGATCGCGAGCGGCTCGGCGGCGCGGTTCTGGGATTGATAATGATCGAAATAGGTGTGGCTCCCCGGCGCCATCACCACGTCGTGCCCGGCGCGCGCCGCCGCGATCCCGCCCTCCGTGCCCCGCCACGACATCACCGTCGCCCCCGGGGCGAGCCCACCCTCCAGGATCTCGTCCCACCCCACGAGCCGCCGCCCCCGCGCCGCGAGCCAGGCGTCCATCTGGCGGATGAACCAGCTCTGCATCTCCTCCTCGTTGGCGAGCCCTAGTTCCTTGATCCGGGCCTGCACCCACGGGCTCGCCTTCCACTGGTCCTTCAGTGCCTCGTCACCGCCGACGTGGATAAAGGGGCCCGGGAACAGTTGGAGCACCTCGGTGAGCACGTCTTGGTAAAACGCGATGGTGGAGTCCGAAGGCTTGAGGATGTTGGCGCTCACCCCCCACCGCCCCAGCACCGGGACCGAGTCCCCGGTGTTGCCGAGCCAGGGATAGGCCGCGATCGCCGCCTGGGAATGGCCCGGCATCTCGATCTCTGGGACGACGGTGACGAACCGCTCCTTGGCGTACGCGACGATCTCGCGGATATCGTCCTGGGTGTAGTAGCCGCCGTGGCGCTCGCCGTCGAACACCCACGTCGTCGAGTCCTCGGTGTACGGGCCCACGAGCGTCTGCGCCCGCCACGCCCCAACGTCAGTGAGCCGCGGATACTTCGTGATCTCGATCCGCCACCCCTGGTCCTCGGTGAGGTGCCAGTGGAACGAGTTCATCTTATGGAGCGCCAGGAGATCGATGTACTTCTTGACGAACTCCTTGGGCATGAAATGGCGGCACACGTCGAGGTGCCCGCCGCGCCAGGGGAACCGCGGCCAGTCCTCGACCGTCACGGCCGGCACCGTCCACCGCACGCCGTCAAACGCCGCGTCGCGGAAGATCTCAGGCGGCAGGAGCTGACGCAGGGTCTGGATGCCGTAGAACACGCCGGCGAGCTCGGGCGCGCGAATCAGCACCCGCGTGGGGCTCACTTCGAGCCGGTACCCTTCGAGCCCCAGGCGCTTCAGCGACGTGTCGCGCCGCAGCGAGATGCGGCTCCCCGTTCGTGTGCCGCCCACTTGCACGTCGAGCGGAAACCCGGTGGCAGGCTCCAACAACTCCGCGAGCTGGTGGCCGAGGCGTGCGCTCACCCGATCGGTCCAGATGACGGTCTGGGCGGTGAGGGTGAACATGCCGGTGCCCGGCGTGAGGTTCACGGGCTGGGGGATCACGGCGAGCGGGACGGTGTCTTGCACCAGGACAAGGCTTGCGAGAAGAGGGAGGGTGATCATGGGGACATAACCTCACCCCTTTCCGCCCTCTCCGCTATCCGCGAAGGCGGACTATCGGGGGGAAGTCCTCTTCGCTAGCACGTCGGGTCACGCTTATCTTGCACGATCTATGGATCATCCCTCGGGCACAATCCCCTACCTCCCGGAACGTATCGCGGGACTGGCCGGCATCGCGACGAATCTCTCCTGGAGTTGGAACCGCGACGCGCGGGCGTTGTTCCGCTCGATCGACCGGACCCTCTGGGCCATCACGCACCACAACCCGATCGCCCTGCTCCAGCGCGCCGACCCCGCCCGGCTCGCCGCGTGCGCCCGTGATTCGGAGTTCCTGCGACTCTACGATGCAGTGCGGGACACGGCCGCCCGGGAGACCTCGCACGCCGGCACTTGGTTCGTGACCACGTATCCGGACCTCGGGACCCCGCCCCCCCCGATTGCCTACTTCTGTGCGGAGTTCGGCCTCCACAACTCCGTGCCCATCTATTCCGGCGGGTTGGGCGTCTTGGCCGGCGACCACTGCAAGGCGGCCTCGGATCTCGGCGTGCCCCTGGTCGCCGTGGGGTTGTGCTACACGAGGGGATACGCGGACCAGCGGATCCGCCTTGACGGATGGCAGGAGGACGCCGACGAGACCTTCGATCCGTCGATCACGCCGCTTGCCCCGGTCCGCGGGCCCGGCGGCGAGCCGTACCTGGCAAAGGTGGAGACGTCCGGGCGCTGCGTACACGTGGGCGCCTGGCGGATGATGGTAGGCCGAGTCCCGACCTACTTGCTGGACACGGACGTGGAGCAGAACGACCCGGCGGACCGCGAGCTGTCGCACAAGCTCTACGCCGGCGGCGTGGAGCTGCGGCTCCGGCAAGAATGGATCCTTGGCGTCGGCGGCGTGCGGGTGCTGCGCGCCGCGGGGATCCATCCGGCCGCCTGGCACGCCAACGAAGGCCATGCGGCGTTCATGCTGATCGAGCGGCTCCGGGAGCTGACTGCGGCCGGGACGCCGTTCGCGGAAGCCGTCGAGCAGGTGCGGGCCACGAGCGTGTTCACCACCCACACGCCCGTGGCGGCGGGGCATGACCTGTTCACCCAGGCGCAGGTCGAGGGCTGTACCGGCCCGGTCTGGGAGCAGCTCGGGGTAGACCGCGATACGTTCTTTCGGCTGGGCCATCCGGTCTTGGATCACGACGTGTTCCACATGACCGCGACGGCCGTCCGGCTCTCGGCCCGCGTAAACGGCGTGTCGGCGCCCCACGGCCAGGAGACGCGGCACATCTGGCAGAAGCTGTGGCCCGGCCGCGAGGCCACCCAGGTTCCGATCGCTCACGTGACCAACGGGGTGCATCTCGCTACCTGGATGTCCTATTCCGTGATGGACCTCCTGGACCAGCATCTCGGCTCGGGCTGGGGCAACCGGCTGGACGAGCCGGGGCTGTGGGACGGCGTGCTTACGCTCGATGACGCCCGGCTGTGGGCGGTGCATGGGCGGCTGAAGAGTGTGCTGCTGAACTTCATCCGGGAGGAGGCCCGGCGGCGGTGGCGGGAGGACTGGAAGGAAACCGCCGCCCAACTCGTCGGCGCCGGCACTCTGCTCGCCCCCGAGGCCCTGACCATCGGCTTCGCCCGACGCTTCGCGACGTACAAGCGGGCCGACCTGATCTTCAGCGACGGGGAGCGACTCCATCGCCTGCTGGCCAACCCGCGGCGCCCCGTGCAGCTCGTCTTCGCGGGCAAGGCGCACCCGGCCGATGAGCCCGGCAAGCGAGTGCTCCAGCGGGTGTATTCGTTCGCACGCGATCCGCGGTTCGAAGGGCGGATCGCCTTCCTGGAGGACTACGGGCTGCATCTTGCCCACCATCTCGTGCAGGGCGTGGACTTGTGGCTCAACCTGCCCCGGCCGCCGCTGGAAGCATGCGGCACGAGCGGCATGAAGGCGGCTCTCAACGCCGTTCCGCAGCTCAGCACCCTGGACGGCTGGTGGACGGAGGGCTACACAGGCCTGAATGGCTGGTCCATCCCACGCACCCCGCCGGACACGGCGGCCGACGCCGCCGACGCCGACGCCGAGCAGCTGTTCTCGCTGCTCGAACAGCAGGTGGTCCCGCTCTTCTATGACCGTGACGAGCGCGGCATCCCCACGGGTTGGGTGGAACGAATGAAGCATGCCCTGCGCGAGAGCGGCGCGCGCTTCACCGCACGGCGCATGGTCCAGCAGTACGTGAACGAGTACTATCTGCCGGCGATTCGGGGCGAGCCGGCCGGGGGGGACCCTCCGACGGCCTGAGGGAGGGAGCACACGATGCCGATCACCCGACGGGCGAAATCGTTGAGCGCCAGCGAGCGGACCGCTGCCACCGCGGCCGGCAATGGGATCCGTGTCGTCCATCTGGCGGCCGAGTACTGGCCGTTCGCGCGGACGGGTGGGTTGGCGGAGGCGGTCAGCGGCCTGGCGAAGTTCCAGGCGGCGTCGGGGATCCCGACCACGGTGATGCTCCCGCTGTATGGGGCGGTGCGCGAGGCCGAGCCGGCGCTCAAGCCTCTGGGACCCGCGTTCGAAGTGCGGGTGGGCCCGCGAAGCGAGGAGGCCCGGCTCTGGGGAGTTGACGCGCGGCAGGCGAGAGGGGCGCCGCGCGTGCTCTTCATCGAGCACGACGGCTACTTCGATCGGGCGGGCATCTACGGGGAGCGGAGCGGGGATTACCCCGACAACGCACGGCGGTTCGCGTTCCTCTGTCGGGCGGCGCTCCAGGCTGTGCCGGAGGTAGCACCGGCGCCCGTGATCCTGCATGCGCACGATTGGCATACGGCCCTGGCGCCGGTCTATTTGCGCACGGAATTGGCAGGGCAGGCGCCGTATCACGGCGTGGCGACGGTGCTGTCGGTGCACAATGCGGGGTTTCAGGGACACTTCCCGTTCGAGACGCTGGCGGAGATCGGGCTGCCGGCGGCGCTGTACGACCCGCGGTGGCTCGAATGGTACGGACGGGCGAACCTGTTGAAGGGAGGGCTGACCTTCACCGACGTCGCCACGACGGTGAGCCCAACCCACGCGTACGAGCTCCGAACGGAAGCGGGCGGGTTCGGGCTGCACGACACGTTCATCGCCCTGCGGGACCGGCTGGTGGGGATCCTGAACGGGATTGATCCCGAGACGTGGAACCCGGCGACCGACCGCCAGGTCACCGCGTGCTACTCGGCCGCGAATCTGGCCGGCAAGCAGCGATGCAAAGCGGCGTTGCAGCGCGGCTGCGGACTCCCCGTGCAGGCCCGCACCCCCCTGTTCGGAATGTCCGCGCGCCTCGTGGCACAGAAGGGTCTCGACTTGATCCTGGGCGGCGACGTTCTGACGACGGCCGACGCACAGTTCGTGTTCCTGGGGACCGGGGAGGAACGCTACGAGACGGCCTTGGCGGCTCTGGCGGCCGCCGCGCCGGACCGGATCGCCGTCGAGCTCGACTTCACCGACCAGCGGGAGCATCGCCTCCTGGCCGGCGCGGACGTACTGCTCATGCCGTCGCTCTACGAGCCCTGCGGGCTCACGCAGATGCGGGCGCAGCGGTACGGCGCGCTCCCCCTGGCGCGGCGGGTCGGGGGGCTCGTGGACACGATCGAGGACGAGACCAGCGGCTTTCTGTTCGACGAGTACACGCCGGCCGCGTTCGGGCGGGCGGTGGGGCGGGCGCTGGCGCTTTACCGGGATGCCGCCGCGTGGGAGACGCACATGCGGGAAGCGATGGCCCGTGACTTCGGCTGGTCGCGCTCGGTCGCGAAATACCTCGAGGCCTATCGCCGGGCCATCGCCGTGCGCGCCGCGTCGCGGTGAAGACGGGCGCGATGGATTTCGTCCTGGCGCTCCACAGCCACTTGCCGTACGTCCTGCACCACGGGCGGTGGCCGCACGGCAGCGATTGGCTGTGCGAGGCCGCGTTGGACACCTACCTGCCGCTGCTCGAGCGCCTCCGCGGGCTGGCCACGGACGGCGTTCCGGCTCCGGTCACCATCGGCTTCACCCCGGTGCTGGCCAACCAGCTCGCGAGCCCCGATTTCGCCCGCGAGCTGGAGGCGTACTTCGACCAGCGGCTCGCCGCGTGCGACCAGGCGCCGTCGTCGCTCGCCACGACCGGCGACACGGCGCTGTTGCCGCTCGTCGCGTTCTGGCGGACGCGGCTCACCCGTCTGCGGCACCTGTTTCAATCCATCGACGCCGACCTCGTCTCCGCCTTTCGCGCTCTCGAGGAGGCTGGACACATCGAGATCATCGGGTCCGCGGCGACGCACGGCTACCTGCCACTCCTGGCGCGCGACGAGAGCATCCGGCTCCAACTCGCCCTCGGCCGGGCCGAGCATCGCCGCCTCTTCGGCCGGGCTCCGACGGGGTGCTGGCTGCCGGAGTGCGCGTACCGGCCCCGAGGCCCCTGGCAGCCGCTGCCGGACGAGGCGAGCGCGGGCGTGCGACCTGGCACGGAGGAGCATCTGACTGCGGCCGGTTTCCGGTACTTCTTCACCGACGCCCACCTGGCGGCGGCCGGCCAGGCGCTCGGTATTTACGAAGACATTCCCCTCGGCGCGGAGCGCTTCGACGCCGAACGGCATCAGCCCGGGTCCCACCCATCCGGCCCCTCCCCCGTGTCGCGGTCGCCCTACCAGGCCTACCGCGTGGCCGCCGATCGTCGATCAGGGTCCGTCGCCGCGTTCGTGCGCGATCCGCGCTCTTCGATGCAGGTCTGGAGCCGACACGAAGGCTACCCAGGCGACGAGTGGTACCTGGAGTTCCACAAGATCCGCTGGCCGGGTGGGCTCAAGCTCTGGCGCGTGAGCGGGGCGGACGTGGACTTGGGGGGCAAGCGGCCGTACGAGCCGCAGGCGGCCCAGGATCGTGCAGCGGGGCACGCGGCGCATTTCGCCGGCCTGCTGGCGGGTGTGGCGGCAGACGCGCCCAAGACCGCGACAGGCGTCATCGCGGCGCCGTTCGACACGGAGCTGTTCGGACACTGGTGGTTCGAGGGCGTGGATTTTCTGGCGGCGCTGTACCGCCGGCTACACGACCGGTCGGCCGTGCGCCCGGTGACTGCGTCACAGCACCTCGCGCGGCACCCGGCGCGAACGGGGGTGCGGCTGGCCGCCGGCTCCTGGGGCGTCAACGGCGACTACAGCATGTGGCTCAATGAGCGGACGCTCTGGACGTGGCGGCGGCTCTGGGCGTTGGAACACGCCTTTTGGGACGCCGCTCCCGGGGCGCTCGCCTCTGCCGGCGCCCGGCCCGTCCTGGCGCAGGCGGCGCGCGAGCTGTTGCTGGCGCAGGCCTCGGATTGGCAATTCATCATTTCGACCGGCGCGGTGGCGGACTATGCGGAGCGCCGCTTCGCGCTGCATTGCGGTGACGCCGAGCAGTTGGTCGCGGCGCTTGCACCGGGCGCGCCCGCCGCCGCGCTGGAAGGGTCGCAGCGCCTCGCCGAGGCGCTGGGTCGCCGCGACGACGTGTTCCCGGACGTGCTCCCGTCGGTAGCGGCGGCGCTACCCGGCGCATGAGCACGCGCTTCCGTTCGGTAGTGATTCACGGTCATTTCTACCAGCCGCCGCGCGAGGACCCCTGGCTCGACGAGGTGGAGCGCGAACCGTCGGCCGCCCCGTTCCACGACTGGAACCAGCGAATCGAGCGGGAGTGCTATCGCGCGGTCGTGGCGGCGCGCGTGCCGGGGGTCGGCGGCCGCATCGGCCGCATCGTCAACACGCTGGCGTCGATCAGCTTCGATTTCGGTCCCACGCTGCTTGAGTGGATGGAGCGGGAGGCGCCCGAGACCTACGCGGGCGTGCTCGCGGCCGACCGCGCGAGCCGGGCGCGACACGGCGGGCACGGAAACGCTATTGCCATGCCCTACCATCACCCCATCTTCCCGCTCAGCTCGAGGCGGGACAAAGTGACGGAGGTCCGCTGGGGCCTCGCCGATTTCCGGCGCCGGTACGGTCGCGAGCCGACCGGGATGTGGCTGCCCGAAACGGCGGTCGACGACGAGACCCTTGATGTCCTCGCCGCCGCCGGCGTCGCCTTTACCATCCTCGCCCCGCATCAGGTCGACCCCGTCCCCGCCGCCGGCCTCCCCGGCCGGTATCGCACTTCCGGCGGCCGCACCATCGCGCTGTTCGTCTACGACGGCGCGATCTCGCATGACGTCGCCTTCGGGCCGCTGCTCCAGGACGCCCGCGCCTGGGCGGAGCGGCTGACGGCGCCCGGCCCGCCCGGCGGCGCCCCCCGGCTCGTCGCCGTAGCCACCGATGGCGAAACGTACGGGCATCACCACCGCTTCGGCGAGATGGCCCTGGCCGCCGTGCTCCAAGAGCTCGCCCGGCGCGACGACGTGCGGGTCGAGAACTTCGCCGCGTTCCTCGCCCGCCACGCGCCCGTGGAGGACGTCGCGCTGGTGGCGCCCACGTCGTGGAGCTGCGTGCACGGCGTCGAGCGCTGGCGGGGGAATTGCGGCTGCAAGGTCGCCGCGCAGGCGCCCACCCACCAGCGCTGGCGCGCCCCGCTCCGGGCGGCCGTCGAGTGGCTGGCGAGCGAACTGCACGCGTTGTTCGAGCGCGAGGCGGTGCCGCTGCTCGGCGACCCCTGGGCGGCCCGAGATGCCTGCAACCTGCCGGCAAGTGCCGACGTGCGGGCCCGCGAGCTGCTCGAGCTCGAGCGCAACGCGCTGCGCATGTTCACTTCCTGCGGCTGGTTCTTCGATGACTTGGGCGGCATCGAGTCGCGCCAAGTTCTCCGGTACGCGGCCCGCGCGATCGACTTCGCTGGAGGGGAAGCGCCACGTCTCGAAGCGGGATTTCTCGATCGGCTCGCGCAAGCGACGAGCAACGATCCCGCTGTCGGCACCGGACGCGACCTGTACGAGCGACAAATAAAGCCGCGGATCTCTCCCGTGGTGCGGGTAGCCGGGGGATACACCGCGGCTCGCAGCCTGACGCCCGAGCTCGACGACGCGGAGGGAGGGGGGGGAAGCCGCTGCTACGCCGTCCGGGCGGACGGCGACCGGATCACGCTGACCCACCGTCGCACGGGGCGAACCACGGAATTCCGCGTGGCCGTGGAGCGCCCCCGCCTGGGGCGGATCGCCGTGGTCGTGCGCTCGCCGGAAGACGCGGCCGTGACGCGCCTGCAGCCGGCGGACTTCCCGGAGCGCCAACAGCTCGCGGTGGCGACGGCGCTCCGGGGAGCGCTGGTGGCGCGATGGCTCACCGCGGACGAGATCACCGCCGCCGCCACGGCGGGCATAGACCTGACCCAGGTCACCTCGCGGAAGCTGGTCGGAGCGGTGGCGGCGCTGGCGCACGACGATGCCGACAGCGCGATAACCCGGGTCCTTGACCTCGCCGATCTGCTCGAGCTGCTCGGCCTCACCGTCCCGTTCGACGTCCAGACCGCGTTCGACCGGGTTCGCTCAGCCGCCGCGCCGGGACGGGCCCGCGCGCTGGAGCCGGTGGCGGTGCGGCTCGGGTTCGTCCCGGCGCCGGAAGGCCCGTGACCGTTGAGCCGCTCCGCTTCGCCTTCGGCCTCCATGTCCATCAGCCGGTGGGCAACTTCGACCACATCATCGAGCAACACGTGCGCGAAGCGTATCTGCCCTTCCTCCAGCGGGCGGTCGACCACGGATGCCTCCCCCTCGCCTTGCACATCTCGGGGCCGCTGCTCGAGTGGCTCGAGGCGCACGACACCGCGTACCTCGATCTGGTCGGCCGCCTGGCGGCGGACGGCAAGGTCGAGCTGCTGCTGGCCGGCTTCTACGAGCCGGTGCTGGCCGCGCTGCCGCGCGCCGATCGAATCGAGCAAATCGCGTGGATGCGTGAGGCAATTCGCCGCCGATTCGGTGTCGAGGCCGCCGGCCTGTGGCTGACGGAACGGGTGTGGGAGCCCGATCTGCCGGCGGAGCTGGCCGCGGCGGGGGTTCGCTTCGCGCTGGTCGACGACCGGCACTTCCTGGTTTCCGGCTTCGACCGGGAACGGCTCCACGCGCCGTTCTGGACGGAGAGCGACGGGCGCCGGGTCGCGCTCTTCCCGATCGACGAGCGGCTGCGCTACCTCGTGCCGTTCCGGCCGCCCGCGGAGACCGCGGCCTACCTCCGGGAGCTGCGCGGCGGCGGCCATCGCCTGGCCGTGCTGGCGGACGACGGGGAAAAATTCGGCGGCTGGCCGGGCACGCGGCAGTGGGTGTACGAGCGGGGGTGGCTGGATGAATTCCTCGACACGATGCACGCGCTGATCGAGAGCGGCGACGTGCGCCTGACGACGCTGGCCGCCGCGCTGGAGGAGGTGCCCAGCGGCGGGCTGGCGTACCTGCCCACCGCGTCGTACCGCGAGATGGAGACCTGGGCGCTGCCGCCGGAGGCCGCCGCGCGGCTGGGGCGTCTGGAAGACGAGCTCGGTGAGCAGCGCCTGGCGGGGCCGGACGGGGCGCTGGTCCGCGGCGCGCATTGGCGCAACTTCCTGGTTCGGTATCCGGAAGCCAACCGGATGCACAAGAAGATGCTGGCCCTGTCCGCCCTGTGTCGCCGGCGGGGCGACCCGCCCGAGGCGCGGCGCGCCGTCGGTCGGGCGCAGTGCAACGATGCGTACTGGCACGGCGTCTTCGGCGGACTCTATCTGCCGCACCTGCGGGAAGCGGTGTGGCGGAACCTGGCGTTAGCCGAACAGGAGCTGCGGCGTGACGAGCCGCTCACGTTCGACGTCCTGGACTTCGACGGGGACGGCGCCGAGGAGATCTGGATCCACTCGTGGGCGTTTTCGGCGCTGGTGAGCCCCCATCGCGGCGGCGCGATCGAGGAGTTCACGCTCTTCGCGCCGGGACTGAATTACGGCGATGTCCTGACGCGGCGGCGCGAAGCGTATCACCTCGTGGCGGTCGCGGCCGGTGAGGAGGGGCCCACGCAGCCGGGCGCCGGCGCGCCAAGTATTCACGATCTCGCGCGGTTGCCGCACCTGTCGCAAGCGCCGCCGCTCGACGGAGACGATCGTGCGATGTTCCTGGATCGCATCCTGCCTGGCGACTTGCCAGTCGACGCGTATGCCCGGGGGGACTATCGGCCGCTGCACTCCTGGGCCCGGACGACCTTCGAGGTGAGCGTCGCCGCGTCCCCTGAATCGGTGGAGCTGGTGTGCCGGGTCCCGACGGGCGCTGTCGGTGCGGGCCTCCGCGAGAAACGGCTGCGATTCGACGCCCAGGGCGGAATCACGGTCGCCTACCGGTGGGACCCGGCCGCGTTCGCCCCGGCCGCGTTCTTCGCGCCGGAGATCTCCTTGGCCCGCGCACTCGACCTGAAGTGCACACCCGGAGCGGAAGTCTGGTCGTACCCCATCACGACCGTGGCGCAGTCCGAACGGGGGTTGGAGGAAACCCTGCAGGGGACGTCGTTCACTCCACGATGGCCGGTCGCGGTGTCGGCGGGGCGCGTGGAGCTGGGTGGGGTCATCGGGTCGCCTCCGCGCTGATGATGCCCAGCGGGGGTCTGCGCTGCCAGGCGCCGCGCGTGAAGTCGGGAACGTCCATGGATCGGCTGCGGCGGGCGATCGAGCGCTCGCTCAACTCGGCCACAGCGCTCCACGCCGCCCCGTCGTACACGTCCAGGTCCGTGGCAGTGCCCGCCCGCAGGCACTCGATGAGCCGGACATCCTCGATGTAATCCATGCCGCCGTGTCCCGCGCCGCGGGCGCGCTCCTCCAACGCGCGCCACACCGGGTGCTCGAACTCGTCGCGGTATGTCGTCAGCTCTTCCCAACGGTGCGCTGGGCTCCGGCCCTCAAGGTGGATCTTCTCTTCGGGGTACTTGCGCACGATGCCCTTCGTGCCTTGCAGTAAGATGTTGCGGCTGTAAGGACGCGGAGAGTTGGTATCGTGCGTGATCAGGATGGTCTGCCCGCGTTTCGTGCGGATCAGCGTGTTCACGACGTCGCCCAGCGCGTACCGTTGCCGCGCCTCAGGGGCGTCCGGCCCCAGGTGCTCCCCGGCCCAGCGGTTGAGCCCCCGCCCGTTCGAGCCCATCGAGACCAGGTAGTCGAACTGGTTGCCGCGGTTCACGTCCATCCACTGGGCCACCGGCCCCAAGCCGTGCGTGGGATAGAGATCGCCGTTGCGCCGGATGGCGTGCCGGATCCGCCACCGCCCCTCGTAGTAGTCGGTGAGCTTGAGCTCCCGCAGGTCGTGCAGGTAGCCGCACTCGGCGTGGAGCAGTTCGCCGAAGAGCCCGCGTCGGACCATGTGGTGGATCATCATCTCGGTCCGGTCGTAGCAGCAGTTCTCCATCATGACGCAGTGCCGGCGCGTCCGCTCCGAGACCTCCACGAGCCGCCAGCACTCCTCGACGGTCACCGCCATCGGCACCTCGGTGGCCGCGTGCTTCGCGCGCTCCATCGCCGCCACGCAGACGGGCGCGTGCCACTCCCACGGCGTCGCAGTGAACACGAGGTCGAGGTCCTCCTCATCGCACATCCGTATGAAATCGTTCGGGCCCCGCTCGTAACCGGCGGGCCTAGCCCGGCCGGCGTCGGTCACCAACTGCTGGACGCGTGCCACCTTTTCCGGGACGATGTCGCAGATCGCCGTGATCTCCACGCAGTCGATCTTGAGGAAGTTCTCCACGTGGCTCGCGCCCTGGTGCCCCACGCCGACGAACCCGATGCGCACCGTCTCGAGCGCCGCCGCGGCGACGGGACCGGGCGCCGCGAGGTCGCGGTCCAGCGGCCCGAGCGCGGCGGTCAACCCTGCGGCGGCCGAGAGCTTGAGGAAGTCCCGGCGGGAAGTGTCGTCAAACGGCATGGGGATACCTCCGGTGGCAGTGGGACGCTCAAAGCCGGCAAGCCGCCGGCCCCGCGCCCGTCGCGAAGAAAGTGGCCCGGGCGGCCGCCGCGGGGAAGTTGGCGTGGAAGGCGCCGCTCCAGCGGGCGCGGAAGCCCTCCACCGCATCGGCCGGTATCAGCGCCCACACGCTGCCGCCGAACCCCGCCCCGAACGCCGACGCCGCCACGGCGCCCAGGTCACGCGCCGCGCGCGCCAACAACACGGTCTCCGGGATTTGGTTGCCGAGGAGACGGGTGGCCAAATCCATGGAGTAGTCCACGAGCCTGCCGAAGCCTGCCCGGTCGCCCCTGGCCAGTGCCGCGCCCGCGGCGGGAACCACTTCGGTGCTCTCTTCCAGGAACTGCTCAAACCGGTCGCGCAGGGCGACTTCCTGGAGCATCAGGCGGATGCGCGCCGGGGCGTCGGGCATCGCGGTGATCGCGGCGGCGAGCGTCGCGTCAGCGCGGCCGGAGGCACGACGCCACAGGTCGAGGATCGTGGCCGTCGTGCGCGCGGCATGATTGTATTTCTCGAGCGCCGCACCCGTCTTCTCAGCCGCGACACCGCTGAACGCCACGACAAAGACGTGCTCGGCCGGCAACGGGATCTCCTGCTCGAACCGCACCGGGCAGAACGAGTACTGCACCAACGCCGCCGGCTTCGCGTGCAGTATGGCGGTGTGGTCCTCGCTGCCGCCGAAGGTTCCGACCCCCGAGTCCCCCATGAGCGCGCCGAAGCTCTGGCCGTTCTCGATGCAGCCGAGGTATCCGGCGAGGTCTTCGGAGCGGCGGATCTCGAGAGTGTAGTGCTCGCGGGACGGCAAGTCGTTGACATCCGAGAGGGCAAGAAAGATCGCGGTGACGAGCGCGGAGGAGCTCGAAAGCCCCGCCGCGGGCGGGAGGTCGCTCGCGAACGCGATGTCCGCGCCGCACCACGGGCCGCCGAAGTTGATCGCCAGGCGGCGCGCCACGGTCATCGGGTAGTTCGCCCACCGCCCTGACGTGGGGACGAGGTCGGGAGCGATCTCGAACTCGACGGTCTCGTTGCGGCGCAGGTCGCGGATCTTCACTCGGGCGTCGCTCCTGGGCGCGGCCGCGAGCGCGAACCCGCGCTCCACCGCGCACAGCAAACTGCGTCCGCCGGCATAGTCGGTGTGCTTCCCCAGGACCTCGATCCGCCCGGGGACCCAGTATTGACGCGCGTCGCCCGGCACGGCCTTCCGGGCGGTCGCGAATAGGTCGCGCTTGATCTCGAAGATCTCGGACGCCTGGGCGCTCACAACTCGACCCGTACCCCGCGCAGCCGCTCGGCCACGGCTGCGATGTCGCCGCGGCTCGAGAGGTCGAGCACGCCCGCGTGGACTGGCAGGACCGTGAAGCGCATTCCCAGATCGTCGATCGCGTGCTGCACCGCCACCGGGATCTCGAGCTCCCCCCGTGGCGACAGCCCGATCTCGCGGCAGGCGCGGAAGATCTCAGGGAAGAACAGCCAAACGTTCATCGAGATCACCGGGTCGGGACCGAGCGCGGCGAGCGTGGCCGCGTCGGGCTTCTCGATCACCCGTCGCAACACCTTGTCCGGCCCGACGTCCAGCACCGCGAACGTCGCGATCCGCTCGGGCGGGATGTGCCCGTCCGCGAGCAGCGCCCGGCGGCCGAACCCCGGGAGCCCCGGCCCCTCCAGCGTACTCAGCGCCGCGAGCGCGTCCACCGGATAGTAGTTATCCGAGTTGAGCACGAGAACGGGGTCGCGTCCCGCGAACGCCTCGGCTGCGAGCACCGCGTCCGCCGTGCCGAGCGGCTGCTCCTGGATCGCGAAGTGCACGCGGATGCGGCACAGCGTGACGTCGCGCGTGTAGTAGTCGCGGACCTGCTGGTGCTCGGGTCCGATCACGAGGCAGATGTCAGTATATCCGGCATCGGCGAGGGCGCTGAGGACGTAATCGAGGAACGGCCTGTCTCCGGCGGTCGGGATCATCGCCTTGAGTCCCACGTCGGCGACGGTGGCCTGCACGGGCGTCAGCGCAGCGCGATCGTCGGCCCGGCGCATCCGCGTGCCGAGCCCGCGGGCCAGGATTACGGCTTTCTCCGTCAGGCGGCTGCCTTCCTTCCCCACAAGCCGGGGAGCAGGCGGACCAGCCCCGCCCCGCTCGCGAGCAAGACCACAAGGAACACCGTCCCCTGCCCGGTCCGCCCGTACAAGTAGGAGCCCGCCCCGAACAGCGCGGAGTAGATGAACGCGCACCCCAGCACCCAGCAGAGTAGCGCGTGGGCCAGGCTGTCGGGCGACGGATCGACGCCGGCTTCGGCCTGGACGTCCTTCCAGCCGGGCCCCGCGGGGCGCACCAGCTTGTAGAACGACACCAGGGTGGCGCGGTCGGTGGGCCGCGTCAGGAACGTGACCGTGAGCCAGACCACCGTCGTCGCGGCGACCGTAATCACAAGTGCCCAGTGGCCGGCCACGGCGTGGCCGGTCTTGGCGGCAACGAAGAACCCCACCGCCACGAGGAATGAGCTCACCATCGCCGCCACTTCGCTCCAGGCGTTGACGCGCCACCAGAACCAGCGCAGCAGGTAGATCAGCCCGGTCCCCGCGCCGACCGACAGCATCAGCTGGAACGCCTGGCTCGCCGACTCCAGGGCGAAGGTGAGCAGGGCGGCCACGAGCATCAGGAGCGCGGTGACGATCCGTCCGACCAGGACGTAATGCCGCTCCTCGCGGCCGGGCTTCAGGAACCTCCGATACATGTCGTGCACCAGGTACGACGTGCCCCAGTTGAGGTGCGTCGAAAGCGTGGACACGTAGGCCGCGAGCAACCCGGCCACCATCAGTCCCAGGAATCCGGCCGGCAGGAAATTGAGCATGGCGGGGTAGGCCATGTCGTGGCCGATCAGCGCCCGGTCCACGTACGGAAACGCTGTGGCGATGTCGTCGAGGCTCGGGTAGATGATCATCGAGGCCAGCGCCACGATGATCCACGGCCACGGCCGCAGGGCGTAGTGGGCGGCGTTGAAGAAGAGCGTGCCCGCGAACGCGTCCTTCTCGCTCTTCGAGGCCAACATCCGCTGGGCGATGTAGCTGCCGCCCCCAGGCTCCGCGCCCGGGTACCACACCGACCACCACTGGATGGTGAGCGGGATGATCAACACCGACAGGGCGAGCCCGGAGTCACTGAAAGTGGGCAGCAGGCTCAGCGTGTCGGCGGGGATCTTGTCGAACAGGCCCGCGAGCCCGCCGACCTCCGGCTGGCGCAGCGCGAAGACCGCCGCGGCGACCGAGCCCGTCATCGCGATCCCGAACTGGATGAAGTCGGTGACGAGCACGCCCCATAGCCCCGCGGTCGCCGCGAACAGCACGTTCAGCACGGCGCAGATCACGAGCGTCTTGCCCATCGGCCAACCGAGCATCACGTTCGCAATCTTGGCGGCGGCCAGATTGACCGACGCCATGATGACGCAATTGAAGAAGAGCCCGAGGTAGAGGGCGCGGAACCCGCGCACGAAGCTCGCGGCCTTCCCTGCGTAGCGGATCTCGTAGAACTCGAGGTCGGTGAGCACGCCGGAGCGGCGCCACATCCGGGCGTAGAAGAACACCGTCGCCATCCCCGTGAGCAGGAACGCCCACCACGCCCAGTTGTTGGCGACGCCCTGCTCGCGCACCAGGTTGGTCACGAGGTTCGGCGTGTCGGTGCTGAATGTTGTGGCGACCATCGACACGCCGACGAGCCACCACGGCGCCGCGCGGCCCGAAGTGAAGAACTCCGCCGTGGACGACCCCGCCCGCTTGGCGAGCAGGATGGCGGGGAGGAACGACACGACGAGCAAGACGACGACGATGACCCAGTCGGCGCTGGTCAGCTGCATCGGGAGTCTCCGGAGTGAGCCGGGGTGGCCGCCTACAGGCTCCAGCCCGCCCGGTACGTCGGTGTGATGAACTCCTCGGGCACGGTCGTGTTGGTGATCTGCCCCGTCTCCGGGTTCAGCTCGAGCGTCTTCCCGGTGCGCACCGCGAGGTTACCGAGCAAGACCATCTCGGTGAGCGGCGCCGCGTGGTCGGCGAAGTTCGAGCCCGCCGGCGGCCCGCCCTTGCACGCCGCTATCCATTCTGCGTACAGCCCCTGGGTGCGCGGGTACTTCACAGCCGGCGGGGAGGCCGTGAGCGCCACGTGCTTGGCCGGATCCGACAGCTGGGGGTCTTCGCCGTAGGTCCCGGCGACGAGCGTCCCCTTGTCTCCGACCCACAGCTGCCCGCTGTTGTCGGGCGGCCACGATTTCTCGGCCGGCCAGTCGGGGGGCCGCGGCGGGTTGATGCCGCCGTCGCTCCACACCGCGGTGATCGGCCCCCGCCCACCGCGCGCGGGGAACTCGAACTCGATGCGCGACGCCTTGGGTGCCGTCTCCGTGAAGAGCTGTGTGCTCTCCGGGACGACGCGCGCGGGATACTTGAAGCCCAACGCCCAGTAGGCTGCATCCATGATGTGGCACGCCATGTCACCCAGGGCCCCGGTGCCGAAGTCCCACCAGCCGCGCCAGTTGAACGGTGCGTAGCTCGGATGATACGGCCGCTCGAGCGCGGGGCCGAGCCACAGGTTCCAGTCGAACCACGAGGGCGTGTAGAACTCCTGCAGCGGCCGCTCGATCGCCTGCGGCCAGATGGGGCGGTTGGTCCAGAAGTGGACCTCGCGCACCGCGCCGATGGCGCCCGCCTCCACCCACTCGCGGATCTGGCGCGTGCCGTCATTCGCGTGGCCCTGGTTGCCCATCTGCGTCGCCACCTTGTACAGCCGCGCGGCCTGCGCCAGCGCGCGCACCTCGTGCAGCGTGCGGGCCAGCGGTTTCTGGCAGAAGACGTGCTTCTTCAGTTTCATCGCGGCCATCGCCGCGGCCGCGTGGGAGTGGTCGGGGGTGGAGATGGTGACGGCGTCGATGCGAGCGCCGACCTTGTCGAGCAGCTCGCGCCAGTCCTTGTAGCGTTTGGCCTGGGGGTGGGCCTCGTACGCGTCGGCGGCGCTGTGATCGTCCACGTCGCACAGCGCGTAGATGGTCTCGGCGGCGACCCCGTCGATGTCACTGCGTCCTTTCCCACCGCAGCCGATGCAGGCGATGGCGAGCGTGTCGGAGGGGGCACGAAAGCCGCGCCCCAGCACGTGGCGCGGGACGATGGTGAAGGCGCTCACGGTTGCCGCGCTGCCCACGAAGGTGCGTCTCGAAATGCGTTTCCGAGCCATAGAATCCCCCGTTTCTTGCGTCGTTTCACGTTTCGAACCGCTCCGTCGGGACCAACCGTAGCCCGCGCACCCGGGCGAACTCGGTTCGGTTCAACGTCGAGAGGGCGTAGCCGCGGGCCAGCGCAGTCGCCCCAACGAGCATGTCATGCGGTCCGATGAGTACGCCCTGCCGCGCCAGATCGGCCCAGAGCTCGGCGTGCCGCCGCGCCTCCGGCACGCCGTAGGGAAACACCGGAATCGCCTCGAGTAACCCTTCCACGAAAGCCGAGCGCCGGGCGCGGGCGCCGGCATCCGACACACAGTGGCAGCCATGAAGCAACTCGGCTGCGGTGATGGCTGCCATGGCGACAGGCTCGTCTCCGAGCGACCGCAGCATCTCCTCGAACCGGAAGCCACCGCGCTCGGCGGCGACCAGGACCGAGGTATCCATGATCACTCCCACGCAGCCCGGGCCTCGGGCAGCTCCCGCCGAGCCCGCGCAATGTCCCCGTCGAAGCCTGCGGCTTCGTCCGGGGTCAGCCGGGGGAGGAGCGGCCACCGCGCGGCGAGACCGGCCGCAGTGATCGTCTTCGCCGGAGGTTCAGCGGTCGAGTCCGCGGGCGCGAGGTACCGGACGATGGCCTCCCGCACCAGGTGGGACTTGGGAACGCCGCGCTCCCG
>JACOVF010000053.1 GCA_016177465.1 Gemmatimonadota bacterium | reverse complement strand
GCGACCACGAAGTTCGCGGTGCTCCACGGCGAGGCGGTGGCGATCGGGATGGCCTACGAGGCCCGCCTCGCTGAGACGCTGGAGGTCGCCGAGCGCGGCACCGCCGGCCGGATCAGGGGCCTGCTCGAGCGCTACGGGCTCCCGCTCGAAATCCCCGAGTCCGCGACGGTGGACGACCTCCTCGCGACAATGCGGCTCGACAAGAAAGCCCGCGCAGGGGACCTGCGCTTCTCGCTGCCGCGTGCCATCGGAGCGATGGTCGGCGATGCAGCGCGGGGCTGGACAGTCCCGGTCGAGGAGGACGCGATTCGGCGCTTGCTAACCACATGAGCCTCAACAAGTTTCTAACATTTCTTCCACCTCTCCACACCATTTCGACAGCGCCGGGCCCGAATTCATTTTCCACAGGACATGTGGATAGTGGACAAACGTCCGAATCGCCTTACTACTAAGAATTTGTGATGTGGATAACCGCCGAGATTTGCACCTTTTGGCAGTGATTCCTATATTGGCGCCCGTCGGCAGTCGGTCGAAATGGCGGCCGCAAGCCCGCCGTCTCCTTACACAACTCGGCAACGTGGGAGCCCCGCGCATGGCCAGGTCGAACGGAGGCAAGGCGAAAGCGTTCTTTCGCGCCAACCCGTCAGGAGCCTTCGACCAGTACCTGCAAGACATCCAAAAACTCCCGTTGATCAAAGATCCCGCCGAAGAGCGTCGGCTCGCCCGGCGCGTCCAGCGGGGCGACGAGAGAGCTGCCGAGCGGCTCGTCACCGCGAACCTCCGATTCGTGATCTCCTACGTCAAGAAATATCAGGGCCATGGGCTCGACCTCTCCGAGCTGGTCGCCATCGGGAACGAGGGCCTGCTGAAGGCGGTGAAGAAGTTCGATCCCGACCAGGGTGTGAAGTTCATCTCCTACGCCGTGTGGTGGGTCCGCCAAGCCGTCCTCAAAGCGCTCGCCGAGCAGACTCGCAGCGTCCGCATCCCGCTGAACCAGAACTCCCAGCTGATCCGGATGAGCCGCACCGAGACCTATCTCTCCCAGGAGCTGGGGCGGGAGCCGACCGACGACGAGATCGCGACCGCGCTCGAGGACACGGTCGAGAACGTGCGCACCGCGCGCCGCATGACCGCCGCCGAGCTGTCGCTCGACGCCCCGGTCGACCGCACCGACAAGGACGCCGCCACCCTGGGCGAGCGCTTTGCCGGGCAGGAAGGCGGCGAGATCGAGGAGAAGACCGATGGCAAGCTGATGCGGGAGTTCATCGACCGCATTTTCCAGAAGTACCTCACCCCGCGCGAGCGCAAGATCCTCTACCTCTACTACGGCCTCGAGGAAGGCAGCGAGGCGATGACCCTCGAGAAGATCGGGGCGCTGATGGGCGTGACGCGCGAGCGGATCCGGCAAATACGGGAGCGCGCCTTCGAGAAGCTGCGGGAATCGCCCGACGGGAGGGCGCTGAAGGGCTTCTGGAGAGCAGCGTAAGGGCTGGACGGCTAGACGGATAGACGGGTAGCGATGGGTGGCACTGGTGGTCAGGAGAGGCACTTCCTGACCACCTTTTTTGCCACAGGCCGCTATCCGTCTAGCCATCTAGCCGTCTATACTTTCCCCTATGGCCCGGGACCTTCCCATCTTTCCTCTCCCGATCGTTCTGTTTCCTGGGACGAGCCAGCCGCTGCACATCTTCGAGCCCCGCTACCGCCAGCTGCTCACGGACTGTCTCGAGGGCGACCGCCGCTTCGGGATCGCGTACGTGGCCGGCGACGCCGGAGTGGACCCCGCACCCAAGCCGGGAGACTGCGGCTGCGTCGTGGTGATCGAGACGACGCAGGCGCTCCCCGACGGCCGCTCCAACGTCCTGACGCGGGGGGAGCGGCGGTTCGTGCTGGAGGCGTGGCTCGCCACCGACCGCCCCTACCGCGTGGCGCGCGTCGCCGAATTCGACGACAAGCCGGAGGACGCCCACGAGGCGGCCCAGCTGGCAGCGGACGTGCGCGCCGATTTCGCCCGCGTGGCGGAGGCGCTGACGGTGCTCACCGATCGGGACAGCGAGTCGGTCGAGCTCCCCGCCGACCCGCAGCGACTCTCCTTTCACGTCGCGGCGGCGCTCGAGCTCGCCCCGGAGGTGAAGCTCCAGTTCCTGCAGATCCGCAGCACGACGGCGCGCCTGCGCCGCCTCGCGGCCCTGCTCCGCCCCCTCGCCGCCGATGCCGAGCGCCGCGCCGCCGTGCGCCACCGCGCCAAGGGCAACGGTAAGGGCGGCGCCCACTCGAAGATCGAGCCGGTATCGTGAACCTGGCCGGCGCTCTGGCCGCGATCGTGGGCACTCGGCACGTGCGCGCCGCGCGGGCGGAGCGCGTCACCTACGCGATGGATGGCCTGCCGACGCACCGCTGGGTCCCGGGGATTGTGGCTCTGCCGGGCACGCGGGACGAGGTGGTGGCGGTGGTCCGACTACTCGCCGCGGCGGGCGTCCCCTTTGTGCCGCGCGGCGCGGGGACGGGCCTCTCGGGCGGCGCCCTGGCCGGCGAAGGTGCGGTGCTGGTGGTCCTCACCCGACTAAACCGGATTCTCACGATCGACCCGCGCGCGCGGATCGCCGTCGTCGAGCCGGGGGTGGTGAACGCGCGGCTCTCCAACGCCGCGGCGCCCTACGGCCTCCAGTACGCCCCCGATCCCTCCAGTCAGACAGCCTGCACCATCGGCGGCAACGTGGCCGAGAACGCCGGCGGGCCGCACTGCCTCAAGTACGGCGTGACGAGCAATCACATCCTCGCGCTCGAGGTGGTGCTCGCCGACGGCCGGGTCGTCCGGCTCGGCAGCCCCGGCGGCGAACCGTGGGGACCGGATCTCGTCGGGCTGTTCGTCGGATCGGAGGGGAACTTCGGTGTCGCCACCAGGATCAGCGTCCGGCTCACCCCGGTCCCCGCCGCGGTGCGCACCCTGCTGGCCGATTTCCCCACGCTCCGCGCCGCGGGGGAGGCGGTGTCGGCGATCATCGCGAGCGGCATCGTCCCAGCGGCGCTCGAGATGATGGACCAGTCGTGCATCCGCGCGGTGGAAGACTCGGTCTACGCCGCGGGCTACCCGCGCGACGCCGCCGCTGTGCTGTTGGTCGAGCTGGACGGCCGCGCCGAGACGGCGGTGGCGGCCGAGACGGCGAGCGTCGAAGCGATCCTCGCCCGGCACGGCGCCCGCTCGGTCCGCAGCGCGGCGACGGCGCGCGAGCGCGAACGGCTGTGGCAGGGCCGCAAGAAGGCGTTCGGCGCGATGGGGCGGCTGTCGCGCGACCTGGTGGTTCAGGACGCGGTCGTCCCCCGTTCCACCCTCCCCGACGTGCTCGAGACGATCGGTCGCATCGCCGCGGAGCACGGGCTCCTGGTGAGCAATGTATTCCACGCCGGCGATGGCAACCTGCACCCCAACATCTCGTTCGACGGCACAGACCCGGAGATGAAGGCGCGCGTGGAGCAGGCGTCGGCCGAGATCATGGCCACGTGCATCGCGGCCGGCGGGACCATCACCGGGGAGCACGGCGTCGGGATCGACAAACTGCGCTATATGCCGCTCGTCTTTGACGGCGACTCCCTCGCCGCGATGTACGCCGTGCGGCGCGTCTTCGATCCCGCGGAGCGCGTCAACCCAGGGAAGGTCGTGCCCCTGCACGCGTGCCGGGAGTGGGTCCGATGAGCCTGCGGGACCGGCTGCGCGCCCTGCTCGGCCGCGACGCCGTGCTCGAGACGACCGGCGGCCCTGACGAGGCGCCCCGCGTCGCCCCCGCCTCCCCCGACGCCGTGGCGCTGCTGCTCGGCACCGCGCACGAGGAGGGCTGGCGCGTCCGGATCGAGGGAGCCGGCACCTGGATGTCCACCGACGCGCCGGCCGACCTCGCGCTCACCACCCGGCGGCTCGACCGCGTGCCGTCCATCGCGCCGCAGGACCTCACCGCCACCACGGAAGCCGGGATCGGGTGCGACCTGCTGCGCCAGCAGCTCGCCGACCGGGGCGCGTGGCTCGCCGTGGATCCGCCGGGCCTGGCGGGCCGCACCCTCGGCTCAATCGTCGCCACTGGCACGTCGGGTCCGCTGCGGCAGGGGTTCGGCCCGATCCGCGACCACCTGCTCGGCGTCACCTTCGTCACCGGCGACGGCCGCATCATCCAGAGCGGCGGCCGCGTGATGAAGAACGTCGCCGGCTACGACCTCACGCGCCTCCAGGCCGGCGGGTTCGGGGCGTTCGGCGTGATCGTGTTGGTGCATCTGCGGCTGCGTGCCCTGCCTCGGGCCGACACGACCTTCCTGCTCGAGGGCGGGCGCGAGGATCTCACGCAGGTGGCGGAGGACATCCGCGCGACCGGGCTCGAGCCCGCGGCGCTGGAGCTCGTCTCCCCCGCCCTCGCGCGACGAGAGCGCTGGGTCCTGGCGGTGCGCCTCGCCGGGTCGGCGGCGCTCGTCGCGGCCGACGAGGCGGGCTTGCGCGCCGCGACACGCGGCCGGTTTACGCCTTTGCGCGCGGAGGAGGCGCACGCGTTCTGGATGCGCGCGGCAGAAGGGCTCGCCACGCGACCGGTGGCGTTCCGCATCGGCGGCCTCCCCGAGGGCGGCGACGAGCTGCTCGACCTGCTGCAGCACCAGGTGGGCGACGAGTGGATCTCGGCGAGCCCGGGCGTCGGCGTCATCCGATGGGCGGGCGACACCACCCCCGGGCGGCTGCGCCACCTACGACGAGCGCTCGCCGAGAAGGAGGTACCGCTCACCCTGGAGCGCGCGCCCTGGACACTGCGCGGCGCCGTGGGGCATTTCGGCCAGTACCGGGAGAACGTGAGCCCGCTCGTGGCCGGGCTGCGCCGCACCTTCGATCCCGGCGAGCATTTCGTGGTGGCAATCGAGGGCGATGGCTGACCGCAGCGGATTCGAGGGCCTCGACGCCTGCGTCCACTGCGGCTTCTGCCTCCAGGCCTGCCCCACCTTCCTCGCCACCGGCGACGAGGCCGACAGCCCGCGCGGCCGGATCGAGCTGATGCGCGCCCTGGAGAGCGGCGCGCTCGAGCCCACAGACCCCGACCTCCGCCTCCATCTCGACCGCTGCCTCGGCTGCCGCGGCTGCGAGCCGGTCTGCCCCTCAGGCGTCGCCTATGCGCTTGGCCTCGAGGCGGCGCGCGAGCGGCTGACCCGGGCGCCTGGCGTGGCGTGGCCCGTGCGCGCGGCGCTGTGGGCGCTGACGGGAGCGGAAGTTTCGGGGATCCTGTACGGGCTTGCGCGGCTGGTCCGAGCGACCGGCTTGCCGGGCATCCTCGCGGGGCGGGGGCGGGTGCGGTTCGCGATGGGGATGCTGGCGGCGACAAAGCCGGATAGGCGGATAGGCGGATGGGCGGTTAGTGGCTCGCGTCCTGCAGCGCCGTCGCCATCCGCCCATCCGCCTATCCGCCGAACCGCCGTCTTGTTCCGCGGTTGCATCATGGACGGCCTGTTCGCCCACGTCCACGCCGCGACGATCCGCACGCTGGCGGCCAACGGCTACGAGGTGCGTGAGGTCCCGGGGCAGGTCTGCTGCGGAGCGCTGCATGTCCACGCGGGGCTCCGTGGCGAGGCACGGGCGCTGGCGCGGGCTAACATCGCGGCGTTCGGTGACGGCGACGCCCCCATCGTCGTGAACAGCGCGGGGTGCGGGGCGATGTTGAAGGAGTATGGTCACGGAGAGGGGGAACGAGGGGCAAGTTTTGCGGCGCGAGTCAAGGACGTGACCGAGCTGCTCGCCGAGCGCGGCCCGGTCCCCGGCGCGCCGCTCCCGTGGCGCGTAGCGTACGATCCGCCCTGCCACCTGTTGCACGCCCAACGCGTCGCCGAGCCACCGCTCAAACTCCTGGCCGCCATCCCGGGACTCGACATCGTCCAGACGGCGGACGCGGCGCAGTGCTGCGGGTCGGCCGGACTGTTCACCCTCGTGCAGCCCGAGATGTCGCGCGCAGTGCTCGCCCCCAAGCTCGAGCAGCTGCGCGCCGCCGCGCCGCAGGTCGTGGCGACCGGCAACCCTGGCTGCGTGATGCAGCTCGGCGCGGGGCTCCGGGCGGCGGACATTCCCGCGGTAGTACGTCACCCGGTGGAGCTGCTGGACGAGTCCTACCGCGCCGCCGGGTTCTACGGATGAGTACGCGGCGCGTAACGACCGCGGACGGCGTGGAGCTGGCTTTGCACCGCCTGCGGGCGCACCGCGACAGGCGGCCGGCGGTGCTGCTCGTCCACGGCGCCTTCTCCGGCCACACGGTGTGGACTCGGCCGGTCGCGGGCGGCGACGGGCTGGCGCATTTCTTCCTCCAGCGCGGGTTCGACGTCTGGCTCGGCGACCTGCGCCATCACGGCGCGAGCGAACGGGAGCCGCGGTCGCGCCAGTGGTGTTTCGAAGACTGGATCCTGCGCGACGCCCCGGCGTTCGTGGACCGGGTGAAGGAGGAAACGGGTTACGCGCCACTCGCCTGGGCAGGGCATTCGGCTGGCGGCGTCGTGGGGCTGTGTTGGCTCGCCCGAACGAAGCCCCCCCCAGAGACACCCGCGCTCGACGCCGTGGTCACGTTCGGAGCCCCGGGCCCGGGCCGAATGGGGATGATGCGCTGGTGGCTCGCCGCCATCGCGATCGGGATCTGCCGGGCGCTGGGGCGGTTCCCGGCGCGAGCCCTCCGGTTCGGCTCCGAGGACGAGGCTGCTGGGATCTTCGCCCAGTGGATGCGCTGGAACGTCCGCGGTGGCTGGGTGGGCAGCGACGGCTTTGATTACTTTGCCGCGCTGGGGGACGTGCGGACGCCCCTGCTCGCGGTCGCCGGGGAGGCCGACACGCTATTCGCGCCGCCCCCAGCGTGTAACGAGGTGGTGGAGCGGATCGGCGCGGCCCGAAAGACGTTACTCGTCTACCAGCACCTCTCCCACAAGGGGATGCTGCTCGACCCGCGGGCGCGCGAGCGGTGCTGGCCGGAGCTGGTGAACCGGCTCGGGGAGGTCCTGACAGCCGCATGACCGAAGCCCTGCTGTTCGACTGCAACGGCGTGATCGTTGACGACGAGGAGCAGCACCGCCAGGCGATGACCGTCGTGCTGGCGGCCGAGGGCATCGCGCTCACCCGCCGCGAGTACTACGCCCACCACCTCGGGTTCGACGACCGCACGAGTTTCGTCGAGGCATTCCATCGCGCCAACCGCACTCTCACCCCCGAGCTGCTCGAAAGGCTGGTCGCGGCGAAGTCCCACGCCTATCTGGACCTCATCAGTCACTCGTTCACCCTGGTCCCGGGCGTCGTGGAGTTCGTGCGCCGGGCGGCGGCGCGGTTCCGGCTGGCGATGGTATCGGGCGCGCCGCGGCAGGAGGTCGATCTCGTGCTCGACGGCACGGGTCTGCGCGCGCACTTCGAGATGATCGTGACCAGCGAAGACGTCGCGCTCGGGAAACCCGACCCCGCAGGCTATCTCGCCGCCTGCGCCGCGCTGGCCGTGCAGCGGCCGCTCGCCGCACGCGACTGCCTGGTGATCGAGGACTCGCTTCCTGGGCTGGAGGCGGCGCGCGTCGCCGGGATGCGCTGCGCCATGCTCACCACCAGTCTCAATAGCCGGCTGCTGCGGGGCGCGCACCTGGTCTGGGCGTCGTTCGAGGGCCACGACCCCGCGGAGTTCCTGTGACCCGGCTCGGCCCCGACCGCGTGTCCACGACCCTGGTTCGCGCGCTGCGCCTCGGCGCGGTGGTGGCGCGCGCCGAGGTGGCGGTAATCGAGCTCGCAGGGCCGGGGGCCGTGACCTGCTTCCAGGGCCTGCTCACCAACGACGTCGAAAAGGCGGGCGACGGCGGCTTCGTGTACGGCGCGCTGCTCACGCCGAAGGGCATGATCGTGGTGGACGGGTGGGCGGCGCGGCTTGGCAGCCGGGTGAGCTACACGGTGCCGCCCGCGGGACGCGAGCGGGTCACGGAGATCTTCACCCGCTCCGTCCCGCCTCGCCTCGCGCGCATGCAGGACCGCACCGACTCCGTCGCCATGCTACGCGTGGTGGGCCCGCGCGCGCTGGCCACGGCCGAGCTGGCGGCCATTCCCCTACCGTCCGGGCCCGGCCGCGTGATCGAGACGAAGGTGGGCGAGGCGCCCTGCGAGATCGCCCGGGCAGGCGAGTCGGCGCCGTTCACGCTGCAGATCCTGACTGTTCCGGAGGCCGTGGAAGCGATCGCCGGCCGGTTGCTGCGCGCCGGGGGGAGCCTCGGGGACGCGGCCGCGCTCGAGCTGGCGCGCATCCTTGCCGGGTGGCCGGCGCTTGACGTGGAGGTAGACGAGAAGACGATCCCCCAGGAAGTCCGCTACGACGAGATCGGGGGCGTTTCCTACACCAAGGGGTGTTACACCGGCCAGGAGACGGTCAGCCGCCTGCATTTTCGCGGGCACGCGAACCGCCACCTCCGTGGCCTGCTGTTCGACGCCGAGCCGCCCGCCACACCGGCCGAAGGCTGGTCCGCGGTGACGCACCAGGACCGCGACGTCGGCCGGGTGGCAAGTCTCGCCTGGCTGCCGGAGGGCGCGGGCGGCCGCTGGATCGGGCTCGGAATCATCCGCCGCGAGGTGGAGCCGGGCACGATGGTGCGCGCCGCGGGTCGCGACGCGCGCGTGGTGGACCTGCCCTTCTCCCTGCCGCACATCGAGCCGGCATGACGGTCCTCGTCACGGGGGGCAGCGGCCTCGTGGGAAGTCACATCATCGAGGCGCTGCGGTCCCGGGGGATGTCGGTGCGCGCGCTGGTGCGGGCGCCCGGCCGTCGGACGGTGGAGGCGCTCGGCGCCGAGGCGGTGATCGGCGACGTCACGGATCCGGAGGCGTGGCGCCGCGCCGCGGGGGGCGTCCGGGCCATTGTGCACGCCGCGGCGCTCGTGGCGCAGCACGTCCCTTACGACACATTCGAGGCGGTGAACGTCGGCGGCACGCGGCAGGCGATCGCCGCGGCCCGCGCGGGGGGGGCCCGCCTGGTGCACATCTCGTCGGTGGCGGTGTACGGCCGCGGTGCGGCCTACCGGGCCGGGCGGGAGGGCCGGCGGATCACGGAGGATTCGCCCTGCGGGGAGATCGAGCCGCACGACTCTTACGCGCGCGTGAAGCGGCTGGCGGAAGCGGCCCTGTGGGAGGAGACGTCGCGCGGCGGGGTGTGGGCAGTCGCGCTCCGGCCGAACGTGATCTACGGCGAGCGCGACCGCCTCTTCTCGCCGAAGGTCGTCCGGGCGGTGCGCCTCGGCCTCGTGGCGCAAATCGGCCCCGGCACAAACCGACTCTCGTGCGTGTACGCGGGCAACGTCGCCGCGGCCGTCGTGGCGGCGCTCGAGGCGGACGTCCCCGCCGGGCGAGCGTACAACGTCACGAACGACGGCGGCCTCACGCAGCGCGAGTTCGTGGATGCATTCGCCGACGCGTTGGGGACGCGGCTGTGGCGCATCCGGATCCCCTTCGGCGCGGCCGCCGCGGGCGCGAGCCTCGTGGCGGTGCTGCACCGGCTGCGGCGCCCCGGCGCCTACGTGGGGATTGGCGACGCGGCAGTGCAGTTCATCGCGGGCGACAACCCCTTCGTGTCCGATCGTGCCCGCGCTGAGCTGGGGTGGCGCCCGCCGGTCCAGCCGCGGGAGGCGATCCGGCGCACCGTGCAGTGGTTCATGAACGAAAAGCCCGGGCGCTGAGACCCGGGCATCGTTTGCTGCGGACTACGGGGCGACCTCCTACATCTTCTTCGTCGTGTCACCCGTCATCATGTGGGCTGTGTCGCCCATCATCTTCGCGCTGTCGGCCATCATCTTGGTGGTGTCCGACATCATCTGCTGCTCCTGCGCGGGCTGCTCGTCGGCCTTTTTGCAGGCCGCGGCCATGGCAACGAGCGCCAGGGCGAGTACGAAACGCTTCATTCCTTCTCCTCGAAAAAGGTGCGGTTGAGGGGCCCCATCCGGCGGTGGCAAAAGCTATTAATGGGAGCCGCGGAGTCAAGTCCGCTAAGGGAGCGGTATGTTACGTGACCCCCCAATGACCACTACAGACCGCAGAACGTTCCTCGGATGGCTGGGCGCCGCGACCGGGGCGGTCGGTCGGACCCTCAAGGACTCCCTCCCACCACCCCCCTCCGTCGAAGTCCGGCCTACGGCCCTGTACCAGCAGCCGGATGGGCGCAGGAACCTTGTGCGCATTACGGTTGCCGACCTGGAGGCCCCTGCCGCCCGCGCGGCGGTGATCGACCGCCGCGGGGCCCTGGTGGGCACCGCGGGGCTCCTGCCCCTCGGGCAGGGGCTCACGTTCACCGGGGAGGTCTGGATCCCCCTCTCCGAGCCGGCCGAGTTCCAAGTCGAGGTGGAGGTCGGGCGCAAGCGGGTCACGCGGCGCCGGGTGCGGCTCGCCCCGCCCAGACGGTGGACGCTCTACTGGCTTTCGTCGATCCACACCGACGTCGGCTACACGGACCTGCAGGAGCGTTGCCTCGAGATTCACCACCGGAACCTCGACGCGGCGCTGGCGCGGCTCGCCGCGCACCCCGAGTTCCGCTTCACGCCGGAGTGCGCTCTCCAGGTGCTTTCCTACCTCGAGAACCGCTCTCCGGCGGCGGGGGACGCGCTACTCCAGGCGATCCGCGACGGCAAGATCGGCTTCCAGGCACTGTTCGCGAACCTGCTCACGGGGCTCCTGAGCCACGAGACGCTGGCGCGCGCGGCATGGCCGGCCGGGCTGCTCGCGCGCGAGCGCGGCCTCGCCTACACGGCGGCGCAGATCACCGACGTGCCCGGCCAGACCCTTACACTGCCGATGGTGCTGGCGGCGAGCGGCGTGCGGTACCTCGCGAGCGGGGCGAATCCGGAGCGCGCCGTGCCGCTGCTGGCGGGCCCCGACGCGGAGCGCTACCACGTCGCCGGCGCTCAGGTCGCCTACCCCCAGCTCCACTACTGGGAGGGCCCCGACGGCAGCCGCGTGCTGCACTGGCGCGCGCACCATTACGGCGACGGGACGCGGTACGGCTTCGACCGCGGGGCGGACGAGATGGGCCGGCGGCTCTCCGACTGGCTGCTCGGTCATCCGGTGTTCCTCTCTTCCTCTTATCCGTACGACGTCGCGCTGCTGTATGGGGCGGACTGGCAGGACAACGCCCAGTTCAACGAGCAGCTCGTGGCGAACCTGGAGGAGTTCAACCGCCGCTACGCCTACCCGCACATCGTCCCGGGCCGCGCCGAGGATTTCTTCCGCGAAGTGGAGCGGCGCTGGGGCCCGCGGATCCCCGTGCAGCGGGGCGACACCGGCACTTACTGGGAGGACGGCGCCGCCTCCACCGCGCGCGAGCTGGCGCAGTTCCGCTCGGCCCAGCTCGCCGCGCGCGCCGCCGAGATCCTGGCCTTGTGGGACGACCGTGTGGAGCCGCGTGACGGCGCCGGGGCTGACCGGATCCGCCGCCGCGCCGAGGAGCGCCGCGCGATGTGGCGCGACCTGCTGCTGTTCGGCGAGCATACCTGGGGGGCGGACGTGAGCGTGTCGGCCCCGGACTCGCGCCAAACGGTGGAGCAGTGGGCGTACAAGCGGCGCTTCGTGGAAGGCGCGGCGGCCGCGGCGCGCCAACACGTGGCCGAGGCGCTGCTGCGCCTGGGCCACAGCACCGACGCGGGACGCGGCCGGATCGTCTTCAACGCGTCGAGCTGGCCGCGGAGCGACGTCGTCCGCGTCCCGGGCGGCGCGGGCACGGCCCTCACCTACAACGGCGCCGAGCTGCCCGCGGTGGATCTCTCCGACGGCTCGGCGCTCGCGGTCGTGAAGGACGTCCCGCCGCTCGGCTACCTCGCGCTCCAGGAGGCGGATCGCGCCGCGCGGCCCCCGCTGGACGAGGGCAGTGCGCTCGAGGCGCAAGCCGGTGGGTTCCGGGTGCGGCTCGATCCCGGTACGGGCGCGATCGCGTCGCTCGCTGGCCCCGACGCTCGGGAGCGCGTGCGGCCCACGCCGTGGTCAGGGCTCAACCAGCTCGTGTACGCGACGGGCGGCCACCGCACGGCGATGTGGACCTCCTGGAACCGGAACGACCTCGCGACGCCGGCTGAGCTGCAGCTCTCCCAGGCGCACCTGGGAACCGCTCGGCGCGAGCGGCTCCCGGGGATCGGTGTGCGGCTCGTGATCCAGCGCAGCCTCGCGGGGTTTCCCTCGATCACCTCCACGGTCACGCTGTACGACGAGCTGCCCTGGGTGGACATCGAGAACCGGCTCACCAAGACGCCGACGCTCGAGAAGGAGGCGCTTTATGTCGCGTTCCCGTTCGCGTTCGCGAAGCCGACGGTGGACGTCGAGGTGCCGCTGGGCCGGATGACGGTTGACAAGGATCAGCTGCCCGGGAGCTGCCGCGATTGGTACTGTCACGCCCACTGGGTGTGGCTCCGGGAAGGCAACGATGGGGTGCTGTGGAGCGGCCCCGACACGCCGCTGCTCACGCTGAACGACGTGTTCCGCGGGGGATGGCGCCGACGGATCGAGCCCGACGGGACGCTGTTCGCCTATGCGATGAACAACTACTGGCACACGAATTACGCCGCCCGCCAGGGCGGCGAGGGTGAGCTCGTGTTCCGGTTCCGGGTCTCCCTGCTGCCGCCCGGGGATCCGGCGGAGCCGGTGCGCCGCGGCTGGGCGGCGTGCGACCCGGTATACGTAAGCGAGCGGCATGACAACCGGATCCCCGGGCCGCTGATCAGCAAGGACCGCGCGCTGTTCCTCGCAGACCGGGAGGTCATGGTCGTCGCGGCGAAGCCCGCCGATGACGGCGAGGGCGCCATCGTGAAGCTGCTGGACGTGGCGGGGCAATCCCGTCCGGTCGGCGTCTGGCCCGCCGCGTACGCGTTTCAGCTCGCGCGCCGCGTGAACCTGGTGGAGATGAACGGCGACGCGCTCTCGGTGGGCCAAGACCACCGCGCGAGCGTGGACCTCAAGGCGTGGGGCCTCGCCGCGGTGCGGCTCTTTACAGCGCGGGAGGCAGGGGGCTGACCGCCAACTTCGCTGTCACCAATTGACGACGAAATCCACCCAGGGGAAAAATGGGAACCCTTCGGTGTCCGCCCCGATCACGTGGACCAGTCCGAAATCCACCGCGATCCGTTCGCCGAAGAAGCGGAGGCCGAATACGGCCGGGAGCTCGTCGACCCCGGGCAGCTTCCACACCTCGGCCAGGAACTTCGTGCGCGCCGAGAGCCGTGCCTCCCCACCGCCGACAAAGCCGGGCGCGTCGGTGAACTCGCCGTCGGCGAACGGGTAACCCGCGAGGAACGTGGCCGCCGCGTCCTCCGAGCCCACGGTCAACGCGGCGTAGCCGGCGCCGATGTTGCCTTCGCCTTCCGGAAGCGACGCGTAGATGCCCCCCACGGCGAAGTTGAGTCGCTCCCCCTGCGCCACGCCGATCTTCGGCGCGACGTAGAGCAGTTGGCTGCTCGCCCCGGGAAACAGGGACATGCCGGCGGCGACGGTGAGCCGGTCGTGGACCCCGACGGCCACGAACGGGAAGAACAGGAAATAGTCCGCAAAGTAGCCTTCGCCGGCCTGCAAGTTGCGGCCGGTGGGGGCGAAGAAGAGACGCGACACGTTGGGATCCGTCAGGCGGTAGGCCCCCCCTGCCATGTGACCGCGCATCGCGCGCCAGCTCCCGACCGCGGCGCGGGGCACGACCACCCGCAGCCCGGCGTTCGTGACCACGATCAGCGCGGTGTCGTCCGCGGCGACCACGCGGCCGATCAGCTCGGAGCCGTCCGTCAGCCGAATCGCCACGACGACGGTGGAATCGGCGAGCGGCGTCGTCGGAGCAACCTGCAACGCGGCGGCCGGCGGCATGAGCACGAGCGCCGCAACAGCGCCGCAGACCAGCGAACGGGCGAACTGCATACACCCTCACAGGTGGCATGTACGGGTGCATGGACGCTACCGCCAGTCAAGTCGGCGTCAAGCAGAGCGGTGCCGCGCCGGGCCCGGAGCGTCGCCGCGGGGCGGCTCTTTACACCGCGCGAGGCAGCGGGTTAACGTCGAACCATGACAAAGCCCTCTACCCTCGGTGAGCTGAAGCAGACCGAGTGGGGCAGCGAGGCCCGCATCCGGCGCACCGTCAAGGACGAGATGCGGGAGAACCTGATCTGCCTGCTCGAGAACGGCTCCCAGCTTTTCCCCGGCATCGTCGGCTACGAGGACACCGTCATCCCGCAGCTGGTCAACGCCATCCTCTCCAAGCACAACTCCATCCTCCTCGGCCTGCGCGGGCAGGCGAAGAGCCGCATCCTGCGGCAGCTCGTCACCCTGTTGGACGAGGAGATCCCGATCCTGGCCGGGAGCGAGGTGAACGACCACCCGTTTCGGCCGATCTCGAAGTACAGCCGGGAGCTCTTAGCCGAGCAGGGCGACCGCGCGCCGATCGCCTGGATCCACCGCGACGCGCGGTTCGTGGAGAAGCTCGCGACGCCCGACGTCACCATCGCCGACATCATCGGCGACGTGGACCCGATCAAGGCGGCCCGCGGCGGGCACCTGCTCTCGGACGAGCTGACGATGCACTTCGGCCTGCTGCCGCGCGCCAACCGCGGCATTTTCGCGATCAACGAGCTGCCGGACCTCGCAGGGAAGATCCAGGTCGGGCTGTTCAACATCATGCAGGAAGGGGACGTCCAGATCAAAGGCTACCCGGTCCGGCTGAACCTGGACGTGGCGCTCGTCTTCACGGCCAATCCCGAGGACTACACCGCGCGCGGCAAGATCATCACACCGCTCAAGGACCGGATCGGCTCGGAGATTCTCACCCACTACCCCTACACTATCGAGCTGGGCACGGCCATCACCCGGCAGGAGGCCTGGCTGGAGCGCAACGGCCGGCCGCTGCGGGTGCCGGACTTCATCACCGAGCTGATCGAGCGCGTCGCGTTCGAGGCGCGGGAGGACAAGCGGGTGGACCGCCGCAGCGGCGTCTCCCAGCGGCTGCCGATCGCCGTGCTCGAGAACGTGGTGTCGAATGCCGAGCGGCGCGCGATCGTCACGAAGGAACGGACGGTCGTGCCGCGGGTGTCCGACGTCTACGCCGCGCTCCCGGCGATCACCGGGAAGTTGGAGCTCGAGTACGAGGGCGAGCTGCAGGGGCCGGAGGTGATCGCGAAGGAGCTGATCCGCCGCGCCGCGGGCAAGACGTTCGAGGCGCACGTCGGCGGGGCGAATGTGGACGACATCGTCCATTGGTTCGACGAGGGCGGCGCCTTGAAGATCTCCGTAGACGAGCGTTCGGAGGCGTGCATCAAGGGCTTCAGCGTGGTCCCCGGGCTGCTCGATCTCGTGAGCGATGTGGGGCTCGCCGGCAAGAAGGATCCGCCGACGATGGTGGCGGCCTGTGAGCTCGTGCTCGAGGGGCTGGTCGCCGAAAAGCGGATCTCGCGCAGCGAAGAGCTGGGCTACGTGCGGGCCCGGCCGGAGCCGAAGGGATACGGCAAACCCGGCCCGGGGCCGAATCTCTTTCCCTAACCCACATCAGGAGCCCCCATGGGCAAGCTCGTCTTCGGCCTCATTCTCCTCTTTGCCGCGTTCCTGCTCCGGACCGCTGCCGCCACGGTCGCCGCGGGCGGCGGCGAGGGCGGGCGGGGGCGGCCGCCGGTCGGCGGCCTGCTGCGCATGATCTCGCTGGGTTTCGCCGTGCTCGGCGCCGTGCTCATGCTGTTCTCCTCCATTGTGGTGATCGACGCCGGGCAGGTCGGCGTACAGCACGCCTTCGGCACCGTCAGTCCGCATCCCCTGCTCTCGGGCATCCGCCTCGTGCCCCCGTGGTCCTCCGTCGAGCGGTTCTCCACTCGCGAGGAGCAGTTCCCCGAGCGGGGCGAGCAGGTGGAGCAGATCGCGGCGCTGTCGAGCGAGCAGATGGGGATGACGGTGGACGTCGCGCTGCGGTGGCAGATCGACCCGCAGCAGGCGCCCCGCATCTTCACCGAGATCGGGGACGAGAACCAGATCCACAGCGCGGTGCGCAACGCCATCCGCAAGGGCGTGCGCGACGGGATGGTGCGGTACTCGATCAACGACATCGCGAAGCGCACCCAGATTGCCACGACGATGGAGTCCTTGGTCGACTCGGCGCTTCAGACGCAGCCTCGCGCGGGGGGGCCACCGTTTCGTATCGCCAGCGTGACCGCTTTCTTCCTGCGTGACCTCCAGCCGCCGGCACAGGTCGTCCAGGCGATCAACAACAAGATCGCGCAGGAGCAGCAGATCGAGACCGAGCGGCACCGCGTCGAGGTGGCGCGGCTCCAGGCCGAGCAGCAGCGCCTGCTGAACCAGACGCTCACCGCCGAAGCGCTCACCAAGCAGTACCTCGAGGTCCTGCACGACATGCGCGCGTCGAACAACCTGGTGATCCTCGTGCCGACAGAGGGCGGCATGCCCGTGCTGAACCTCGGTGACCTGCGGCGGAACCTGCGGCAGCAGTAGATGGCCCCACCGCTTGTCACCGTCACCCGCCAGTACGCCTCGGGCGGCTCGGACATCGCCCAACTGGTGGCGCAACAGCTCGGCTGGACGGTGATCGACAACGAGTTCGTAGACGAGGTCGCGCGGCGGGCCGGGATGGCGCCCGCCGAAGTCGCCCAGCGGGAAGAGCGAGCGCCCGGCTTGCTGGAGCGCCTCGCCCGCACCCTGGCCGTCGCGTCACCGGAGATGTTCATCACCACGACGGGCGTCCCCCGCGTGGAGGACGACGAGGCCACGATCGTGAAGGTGACCGAGCGGATCATCGCCGAGGCGGCGCAGCACGGGCGCGTGGTGCTGGTGGGCCGCGGGGCCCAGGCTCTGCTCGCCCAGCGCCCGGACGCCCTGCACGTCTACGTCGTGGCGCCGAAGCCCTGGCGCTTGAAGCTCGCGGTGGAGCGGCTCGGGGTGGACCCCGCGCAAGTGGAGAAGGTGGTGGACGACACCGACCGCCAGCGCGACCACTACGTGAAGACGTACTACGGTCGGGTGCGCCAGGCGCCGGAGAATTACGACCTGGTGGTGAACGCGGAGCGGCTGGGGTTCGAGGGAGCGGCGGCGCTCGTTATGGCGGAGGCGCGGCGGCGCGGGTGGAACTAATGCGGAATGGCTTTACGAAGCCTCCAGCCTCAATTCCGCATTCCACACTCCGCGTTCAGGACGTCCGTCGGAGCTCCGGAACTCTCCATCCTGCAAGCGCTACTGCCAAGGCGCTCACCACCCCTCCCGCCGCGACCGCCCACGACGCCCCGATCCGTTCCGCGAACGCACCCGCCTGAAACGCGCCGACCGGCGACATCCCCACGAACATGAACGAGTAGAACCCCATCACCCGACCGCGCAGGGTGTCCGGGACCAGGGTTTGGATCATGGTGTTGGTGAGGGCGTTGTTCACGATCATCGCGCACCCGGCGAGGGCGAGCAGGGCGAGCGACAGCGCGAACGAGCGGGACACGCCGAACAGCATCACCAGCGTCCCGAATGCCGTGCCCCCCAGGACCATCAGCCGCCCCTTGGGAATCCGGCGGCTGTAGACCGCGACCCCCAGGGCGCCGAGCATCGCCCCGACCCCGACCGCGCCCATCAGCACGCCGTAGCCGCGCGCATCGGAGTGCAGGATGTCGCGGGCGAAGACGGGCATCAGCGTAAGGAACGGGAACCCGAAGATGCTGAGCAGGGCGGTGATCACGATCAGCGTAGAGACCCGCACGTCGCTCCGGATGTAGGCCACGATTTCGCGGAACCCCTGCCACGCGGACCCCGCGGCAGGCCGGGGGACGTAGGGCGGCAGGCGCATCGCCAGCAGCCCCGCGATCACGGCGAGGTAGCTCACGCCATTGAAGAAGAAGCACGCCCCTACGCCGAGCGGCCCGATCAGAAGCCCGGCGACCACCGGCCCGAACACGCGGGTCGCGTTGAACACCGAGGTGTTGAGCGCGATCGCGTTCATCAGGTCGTCCTTCCCCACCATCTCTACGATGAACGCCTGCCGGGTGGGGATATCGAACGCGTTCACGACGCCGAGCAGCACCGCGAGGAGCATCACGTGGTCGACCGTGACGATCCCGGTCCAGACCAGCGCGGCGAGCGCGAACGCCTGAAGCATCAGCAGCGCCTGGGTGACGACCACCGTGCGGCGCTTGTCGGTGCGGTCGGCCACGACCCCCGCGTACAAGGTGAACAGCAGCACGCCCAACGAGCCGAGCGCGGCGACGAGGCCGACGTAGAAGGGGGAGTTCGTGAGGGTCAGGACCAGCCACCCCAGCGCCACCGACTGCATCCAGGTGCCGGTGAGGGAGACCGTCTGGCCGAAGAAGAACAGGCGGAAGTTGCGGTGGGTGAGGGCCCCGAGTCCGTAGCGTCGCGCCGCTTCGGTCATGGCGGGGAAAGCTCGCCATGTCCGACTTGACGCGCTACGGTGGGCGGTGCATCGTCGCCCAGCCCGCACTCCCGAGAGACCGCGCTATGAGGCTCCGCTGCTTAGCCCTTGCCGTTCTGGCTATTTCGCTCTACCCCGTCACGCCGCGCCTCGCGGCCCAGGATACCGACGTGTCGCGGCTCGTCGCCGCCCTGCTCGGCGACACGCCGGTCGCGTCGGATCTCCAGACGCTCGCGGACTCGATCGGCGGGCGGCCCACGGGCTCTCCCGCCAACCTTGCCGGCGTCGAGTGGGCCCTGCAGCGGTTTCGGGCGGCCGGCGTCACGGCACGGAAGGAAGCTTTCACAATGCCGGGACTTTGGCTCGAGCGCTCGGCGGGCGTCACAATCAGCGCGGCCGGCGGCACGATCCGATTCGCGCCGCGGATCGCCGCGCTGCCGTTCTCGACGGCCACCCCGCCCACGGGGCTCCGGGCCCCCGTGGTGGACGGCGGCCGCGGCACCGCGGAGGACTTCGCCCGTCTGGGCGCCGCCGCCAACGGCGCGTTCGTGCTGATCGAGACCGAGGCGCTACACGACCTCGACGGCCTATTCCGGGAGTACAACGAGGCCGCGCAGATCGAGCCGCGGGCGTTCGCCGCAGGCGTGGCAGGGGTGATCTATCAGAGCTCCCGCCCCGACGGCGTGCTGGCCCGGCACAACGCGTCGTTGAACCTGGCCAACCGCCATCCGATGGTGATGATGGAGCGCTCGGCCGGGGTCCGAATCCTGCGCCTGTTGCGCACCGGGCACGCGGTCGAAGCGACACTCACGATCGACGTCCAGGCCGGCGGGCCGTACGAGAGCTACAACGTGATCGGCGAGATCCGCGGCGCCACGAAGCCGGAGGAAATCGTCGTCATCGGCTCGCACTTCGACTCGTGGGACCTGGGAACCGGCGTCCTCGACAACGGCGCTAACGCCGTGATGCTCATCGACGTCGCCCGGCAGATGGCGCGGCTCGGATTGCGGCCTGCCCGGACGATTCGGTTCGTGCTGTGGAACGGCGAGGAGCAGCATCTCGTGGGGTCGTGGAAGTACACCGTGGCGCACGCCGCGGAGCTCGACAAGCATGTGATGGCGGGCTCGGTAGATATCGGCACCGGCCGGATCACTGGGTTCTTCACCGGCGGGCGGCCGGAGATCGCGGCCGCGGTGGACCGCGCGCTCGCGCCGGTGCGCGGCCTGGGGCCGTTCACTCAGGTGGACGCGCCGATCGTCGGGACCGACAACTACGATTTCATGATGCAGGGCGTCGCCAACATCGTAGCGAACCAGGAGTCGGCGAACTACGGCCCCAATTACCACGCCGCCTCGGACACTTACGACAAGGCGGACCTGCGCACGCTGCGCGAGAACGCCGCCATCGTCGGCGCGGTCGTCTGGGCGTTCGCCAACATGGAGGTGACCTGGGGCCGGCAGAGCCGCGCCGAGATCGAGCGGCTGATCGCCTCGACCGACCTGGAGCAGCAGATGCGCTCGTTCGCGGTCTGGGAGCCGTGGGTGGCGGGGGTCCGCGGACGCGCCCGCTGAGCTAGATTGGCGGCAGGGCGATGAAGTACACCACGTACTCGAAGTACCTGCCCGAGCTGGCCGACACGATCAACCTCCAGGGCCTGCTCGACCAGCTCGCCGACTTCCTGCTGCAGTCGGGGTTCGCGGGGGGGCCATACTCGCATCCGTTCTGGGGGGAGTTCGGGGAAGACGAACCCGATCGCTCCCTGGACGCCCTGCGGCAGGCGATCCTCAAGGCCCTCATCGATTCGGGGCAGCTCACCCCAGAGATGCTGCAGCTGTTGCGCGGCGAATCGACAGGGGACCCGCGGCGCGACGCCGAG